>NZ_JBSFUA010000010.1:0-255731 GCF_053591555.1 Crossiella sp. NPDC003009
TGGCGGCGGTTGCTGTGAGCGTCTGCTCGCTGGGATGTGGTGTGATGTCTCCAGGTTGACGGGCATGGGGAACCTCAAGACTTCGGACAGGTTTTGAAAAGCCAGCCCGAAAAGCCACCCCACCCCGTCGCTAGTTCATGTGGCTGATCTCCGGCCAGAGTTCGTCCCAGGTCTTCGTGACGTTCTCGCAAAGCCAGATCTTGCCGCCCTGTTCGCGGTTCTTGATGTTGAGGTCGTTGCGGATCTCAGCCTCCTGGCGGAGGTTGGCGCAGGCCTGCTTTGCCCAGGCGGGCGGTTCTGGGCTCTTGGCCGGTTGGATCAGGATGGCGTTCCGGGCTGTTGCCGGGGGGCGTTCCCAGGCCGCGTAGCCCCGGTATCCACTGTGGACGGTGGGGAGGCCCCTGGTGTGGCCGTAGCGGTGCAGGGCGGCGGCTTCGCCGAAGTTTTCGGTGATGATGACGGTGGTGCCGCGTTGGGCTGGGGGCAGGGTGTCGTAGACCTTGGTCACGGTGTTGGTGAGTTCCGGCCAGCCGAACTGTTCGGCGGACAGGCCGTTCATCTGGATCACCGGGATGCGGTGGAGCTGGCTTTCCGGGACCAGGGGCAGCGCCAAGGGGAGGATGAACACCGCGGACAGGACTCCGGCGGTGGTGGCCACCGCGGTTCTCGCGTTGCCCTTGCCCCGGGACAGCCAGCCGTCTACGGCCAGGGCGCCCGCCGCGAGCAGGGCCGGGTAGCCGCCGAACAGGTACAGGGGGGAGCCGCCTGCGGCGAGCAGGGCGACGGTGAGGATGAGGAAGGCCGCTCCCAGGAAGCGGAACTGCGGGGTGCGGAGCAGACGGACCAGGCCAGCCAGCCAGAGGGGGGTGAGCAGGGGGCCGATGGCCAGGGCCTGCATGGCGAGGAAGAGGGCCGGGCCGCCTCGGTCGGTGTTGCCTTCGCTGAGGATCTTGACCATTTCCAGTTGAGGCCAGCCGTTTTCGTACTGCCACAGCATGTTGGGGAGCCAGATCAGGACCGCGATCGCGGCTCCGGCCCAGAGCCAGGGGGTGCGGAACAGGGAACGCGGGCCGGTGAGGAGCAGGGCGAGCAGGAGGGAGGCGACTACCGCGCCGATGAGGTACTTGTTGTGCAGGGCCACGCCCAGGATCGCGCCCGCGGCCAGGAGCAGTTTGGGGTTGCCGCCGCGGATCACCTTGACCAGCAGCCAGATCACGGCGGCGGTGAAGGTGATGTCGAAGGTGGTGGTGTGCAGCATGTGGCCGGGGATCAGGACCATGCCGGAGAGCGCGGTGGCCAGGGCGGCCAGGGTCTGGGCGCGGTGGGTGCCGCCCAGCTCCCTGGCGGTGAGGGTGACGAACAGGACGGTCAGGGCGGCGGCCAGTGCGGCGGGGAAGCGCAGGGCCATCATGGAGTCCGGGACCAGGAAGTCCATCAGGGCGGCGATCATCGGGGTGAAGCTGGGCTGGTCGGGGTAGCCCCAGGCCGGGTGCTGGCCCGCCACGATGAAGTACAGCTCATCGCGGTGGTAGCCGTAGCCGCCGCTGAAGGCGATCAGCGCCAGCGCGGTCACGGCGGGGATCGCCAGCGCCGCCCTGGACAGCGCCGGGCGCACCGAAGTCTCCTGCATCATGGCGGGAAGCCTGCCGGGGCACGGGTTTCCCGGCCATGGGTCTGCGTCCCTGGCCGGGGTGGTGCCAGGTCTACCGTTGCGGAGGGCTCAGCTTGTGCACGCCGCCGGTGCGCAGGAAGCGGTTGACCCACAGGGTGGCCGCGCCCAGGGCGATGGCGTCCGGGCCGAGTTCGCACAGGGTGATCTGGGTGCCCTCGAAGGGATGGCGCAGGGCGTAGGCGCGGGCGGTGTCCCTGATCAGCGGGAGGGTGTGCTCGGCGAGCAGCAGGCCGGCCCAGCCGCCGAGCAGGATGCGTTCCGGGTTGAACAGGTTGACCAGGTTGGCGATGCCGGCGCCCAGGTACCGCGCGCTCTCCTCGACCAGGGCTTGGGCTTGTGGCGCGGGGTCGGCCAGGGCGGCGCGGAAGGCGGTGGCCTCGTCGGTCAGCGGGGTGCTGATGTTCATGGCGGCGCGGTGGCGGGCGACCACGGCCGCGGCGCCGGTGAAGGACTCCAGGCAGCCTCGGGAACCGCAGCGGCAGGGTGGGCCGTCCAGGGCGAGGGTGGTGTGGCCCCACTCCCCCGCGCTGCGCCGGGCGCCGCGGAAGGGATTGCCCTCGGCGATCACGCCCGCGCCGGCGCCGGAGCCGATCAGGGCGATCACCGCGTGCTTCGCGCCCCGGCCCGCGCCGAACCACATCTCCGCCTGGCCCATGGTGTTCGCGCCGTTGTCGATGTGCAGGGGCAGGTCGGTTCCCTTGCGCAGCAACGCTTCCAGCGGGACCTTGTGCCAGGCCGCGGTGTGCCCGTGCACCAGCAGCTCGCTGTCCTGCTGCACCACGCCCGGCACGCCGACACCGACGCCGAGCACCCGGTCGGTGCGCACCGTGTCCGCGGCCAGCACCTTCTCCAGGCCGGTCAGGATGTGCCCGATCACCAGGTCCCGGTCCTGGTTGTCCGGCTCGACGGGCAGCGTCTCCTCGGCCAGCACCGCCAGGGTCAGGTCGAAGGCCTTGACCCGCACCCAGGTCTCGGCCACCTCCACGCCGATCACCGTGGCGTGCCCCGGGTTCACCCGCAGCAGCCCGCGCGGGCGGCCGCCGTCGGAGTCCACCGTGCCCGCCTCGACCAACACCTGCTCATCCACCAGCTGGCCCACCACGTTGCTCACCGAGGCCTGGCTCAGACCGGTGCGCGCGGCCAGCTCACGGCGGCTGAGCGGGCCCTCGAAGTACACCGCGCGCAGCACCATCGCCCGGTTGCCGCGGCGCAGGTCGTGCACCGTCTGACTGTTCTCGCGCACCCGCGTCCCTTCGCCGTCTTGACCGATTATCAACCTCCGAGTTGCCCACGTCGGTCCGCCGCCCTCGCTCTGTGTGAGGTTCCGCATGCGCGGACAACAACCACATGCACCAGGGATGGTTGCAGTCCCGCGGCGTGTCGATCGACTACGTCTCGGTCCAGAACGAGCCGACCTGCTGGGAACCCGGGCCTACTTGACCAGCCCGGCCAGCTTGGCCACCAGCGTGGCCGGGGCGGGCATGCCCGCCATCTCCTTGCGCACGGCCAGGGACGCCTCGGTCAGCCCCGGGTCGGTGAGCAGCCTGCGCAGCTCCGCGGTGCTGATGTCCTTGGCCGCCACCGCGGTGCCCGCGCCGCGCTTGGCGACCAGGCGGGCGTTGTGGTCGCGGTCGCCCGCGCCGGGCACCACCAGCTGCGGGATGCCCGCCGCCAGCGCCGCGGCCACCGAACCGGCGCCGCCGTGGTGCACCAGCGCGGCGCAGTGCGCCAGCACGCTGGTCAGCGGGGCCCAGTCCAGGGTGCGCACGTTGGCGGGCAAGGACTCCCGGCGCAGCACCCTGCGGTCCGGGCGCAGCAACACGATCTCGGCGTCCAGGCCGTCGGCGGCGTCCACCACCGCGCTCATCAGGCGGTTGCCGCCCGGCCCGCCGACGGTGCTGCGGCTGACCGCGATCCGCGGCCGCTCGGACTCCGCGGCCAGCCAGGCGGGCAGCTCGCCCTCGCCGCTGTAGGGCTCGTAGCGCATCGGCCAGCCGGGCTGCTCGCCGACCAGGCTGGGCGGCGCGGTGACGATCCGCGCGGCGGGCTCGGGCAGGTCATCGATCCCGTTGCGGCGCAACGGCTTGCTCAGCTTCTCCCTGGTCGCGGCGAGCAGTTCCAGGCCGTCGAAGAGCGAGTTCTCCACCAGTACCGCGGGCACCCCGGTCACCGCGGCGGCCAGCGCGCCCGCGATGGCCAGCGGCTCGTGCAGGATGAGGTCCGGCCGCCAGGAGCGGGCCAGCTCGACCGCGCCGTCGGCGATCTCCTCGTTCACGTGCCCGAACAGCAGGGCCGCGCCCCTGGTGCCGGACTTGCCCGCGATCTCCGCCTTGGCGATCAGCGGGTGCCACAGCAGGGTCCGGCGCACGATCGGCTCGAACCGGAAACCGGGCGCGATGTCACGCACCGGCAGGTCGGACTGGTCGGCCACGGCCAGCGCCTCGCCGGCGGTGGCCAGCAGGACCTCGTGACCGGCCTCGCGGATGGCGCGGGCGAGGGGAACCAGCGGCAGCAGGTGGCCCAGCATCGGAGCCGCGGTGATCATGACGCGCACCCCGCCACGGTAGCGCGATCTCCAGAGAGGTTTGTCGATCAGCCGAACGACCTACTCTGGATGCATGGAGCGGCCGAACCCGGCCCGCTGGCTGGCCTACGCCTACGGCGCTCGCCTACCAGAGCGGTACCGCGAGTGGGTGCTGCACGACGTGACCGCGCCGACCTGGCTGCTGCGGCACGTGGCCCGCGCCCTGGTCCAGGCCGCGCCGCTGGTCTTCCTGCTGTTCCTGGTCTTCGACCCGCTGCTCGGCTTCCCGCCGGGCATCGTGCTGCCCGCACTGGGCATCGGGCTGCTGGTGAGCCTGTACTACTCGGCCTCCTTCGCGCCGGAGAGCGCGGACTACCGGGCGGCCAGGCACGGCTGGCCGGAGGGCCACGCGACCCAGGTCAGAGCGGCTCGGCGGCGGGGCACCGGTTCGCGCTGACCAGGTCAATTGTTACAGCCTGTGACACTTGTCATACGGGCTACGCGGACGCCTGCCGATGACCGACCATCGAGCCGCACTTCCTGGGATTTGAACGATTTCCCGTGACTGGGGGAACCACACCGTGACTCGCCATCGTGCGGGCAAGGCCGTCGGCCTGCTCGCCTTCACCACCGCCGCGGCGCTGCTGACCAGCCTGCCCGCGCACAGCCTCGCCGGCGGAACCGCCGCGGCGGAGGGCTCCTACGGCTTCGTCGCCAAGATCGACGTCGGCCCTGGCACCCGCAGCTGTAGCGGCGTGCTGATCGACCCGAACTGGGTGCTGACCGTGAAGTCCTGCTTCCCGGAGAACGCCCAGGGCGGCAAGCCGGCCCAGCCGACCAAGGTCACCGTCGGCCGCGCCGTGCTCTCCGGCAGCACCGGCCAGGTGGTGGACGCGGTCAACCTGGTGCACCGCGCCGACCGCAACCTGAGCCTGGTCCGGCTGGCCACCCCGGTCACCGGCGTGGTGCCGGCCACCGTGGCCAAGACCGCCCCTGCCGCCGGGGACACCGTGCGCCTGGCCGGGTACGGCCGCACCGCCACCGAGTGGACTCCCGACCGGCTGCACACCGGCCCGGCCAAGGTCGAGTCGGCCGCCGCGACCACGCTCAGCGTGCTCGGCGAGGGCTCGGTCTCGGTCTGCCGCGGCGACTCCGGCGGCCCCGCCTTCCGCGAGACCGGCAGCCGCGCCGAGGTCATCGGCCTGCACGCGGCCTCCTGGCAGGGCGGCTGCGTCGGCGAGACCGAGACCAGGCGCACCGTCACCGAGTCCAGGCTGGACAACCTGGACGGCTGGCTGGAAGCCCAGCTCATCGGCCTGACCGCGACCCCGCTGGCGCAGCACGGCAACCAGCTCAGCTGGCTGAACCCGCCCTCGCTGAACGCCACCGCCTACCGCGTCTACGGCGCGCAGACCGCGGACGTGCCGCTGGTCCCGGCGAACCTGCTGGGCACGGTCAGCGACGGCAGGTTCGCGCACACCGCGCTGCCGGCCAAGCAGATCTGGCACTACCGGGTGGTGCCGGTGACCGCCGCCGGTGACGGCCCGGTCTCCGCGATCGCCTCGGCCACCGTGAAGACGCACACCATCAGCGACTTCAACGGCGACGGCCGCGACGACATCTCCGCGATCTACGACTACAGCAACGGCGACGCGGGCACGTTCAGCTTCGACGGCACGGTGGCAGGCCCCACCGAGCCGGTGTCCAAGCACCGCACCGGTCCGAACAACTGGACCGTCTCCAGCGCCAAGTACCTCAACGGCGACTTCAACGGCGACGGCTTCGCCGACTGGGGCGCCTTCTACAACTACGGCGGCGGCAACATCAAGTTCTGGGTCCGCTGGGGCTCGCCGACCGGGCTCAAGGACGGCACCGCGCTGTGGGACTCCGCGGGCCAGTGGGACTGGAACCGGGCGCAGTTCGTGGCCGGTGACTTCAACGGCGACGGCCGCACCGACATCACCGCCGCCTACGGCTACGACCACGGCCGCACCGCGTTCTGGCTGTTCCGGGGCAACCCGACCGGGGTGGACGCGCCGGTGGTGACCTGGAACTCCGGCGACGGCAACTGGGAGCGCACCAGCAGCACCTTCATCGCCGGTGACTTCAACGGCGATGGCCGCGACGACCTGGCCGCGCTGTACAACTACGGCAGCTACGACGTCTCGCTGTTCACCGCCAACGGCACCGTCGACGGGCACACCGCCCCGGCGCAGCAGTGGCGGACCGGCCCCGGCCAGTGGGACCCGGGCCGTTCCCGGCTGCTGGCAGGCGACTTCGACGGCGACGGGCGCACCGACGTCGCGGGCCTGTACGGCTACTCCGACAACCGGCTCGCGCTGTACGTGGCCAAGAGCACCCCGAACGGCGTCGGGCGGTTCGCGATGACCTGGGAGACCAGGCCGGGCGACTGGCACCTGCCCTCCAGCGTCTGGGTGGCCGGTGACTTCAACGGGGACGGCCGCTCGGACCTCGGCGGCTTCTACAACTACGGCGGCGGCAACATCAAGCTGTTCAACTTCCGCGGCCAGCCCGGCGGCGGCACCGACCGCGGCGCGGAGGCCTGGGACTCCCGCGGCGGCTGGTACTGGGAGCGGGCCTACTTCATCCCGTGAGGTAGCGGAACGGACAACGCCCGGATCGGCTCAGGCCGGTCCGGGCGTTTCGCTGTGCGGGGTCAGGCTCAGGCGAACAGGCTGGCTCCGAAGGCGGTGAAGACCAGCGCGGCGATCACCGCGAGCCAGGTGGCGGTCAGGATGCCGTGGTAGCCGACCACGGCCCGGCCGCCGCCGCGCCCGCCGAAGTGGCCGCGTTCCAGGTTGTGCAGCGTGGTGTAGACGAAGACCGGGATGGTCACCGCCCAGACGACCATGCAGTAGGGGCAGAGCACCCGGATGTCGTACAGGCTCTGCACCACCAGCCAGTGCACGAACACTAGGCCCAGCGTCGCCCCCGCTTGCAGGCCCAGCCAGAACCAGCGGCGGTAGGTCGCGCCGGCCAGCAGCCCGAACCCGATCGCGGTGACCACGCCGAACCCGCCGATGCCCAGCAACGAGTTGGGAAAGCCGAGCACTGCGGCCTGCGGCGACTGCATCACCGTGCCGCAGCTGAGCGCGGCGTTGAAGGTGCAGGTGGGGATGTAGTTCGGGTTGAGCATCAGCTCGAACTTCTCCACCGTCAGCACGAACGCGGCCACCAGCCCGACCAGCCCGCCGACCGACAGCACCCAGGCCACGATCCGGTCCAGCCTGCGGTCCTCGACCCCGGCGTCACCCTCGGCAACGACCTGCCTGCTCGTCATAGCGCATCCGATCCACTGCGGTTCCGGTCGATCCCACGGTAGGCGGTGCGCGGGTAACCACGCACCGCCCCGTTCGATCCCAGCACCGCTGAGGTGACACCGGGGTGAAGACCGGCCGTTCAGTTATCAGTTCACCCCACCGTGGCTAGCACTCCGGGTCGCAGCAGGAGTTGCGGCGCATGGTGTGGGCGACTTCGAGCCAGTGGGCGTCGTCGGGCGCGGACTTGCCGCGGGTCTCGGCCTGGTTGGCGAAGGAGCCGACCAGGTCGTCAGCGGTGAACTGGATGCCGCCGCGCAGCACCGAGGTGGTGCGGACCAGGGAGCTGAAGTCGGTGAACGGGTCACCGTCCACAATGGTCACATCGGCGACCTTGCCGACCTCGAGGGTGCCCAGGTCCTCGAACTGGCCGAACACCTTGGCCGGCAGCGAGGTCACCGTGCGCAGGGCCTGCGCGGGGGTGAACCCGTTGCGGTGCAGGGCCCGCAGCGCCAGGTGCAGGTGCAGGCCGACCGCGACCAGTGGCTGGTCGGTGCCCAGGGCGACCAGGCCGCCGCCGTCGAGGACCCGCTTGTAGACGTCGACCTCGGTGGACAGCGTGTTCAGCTGGGCCTGGCTGGGCGGCACCTTGGCCGCGGCCCGCGCGGCCGCGGCGTCCCACGGCGGCATCAGGGTGCCGACCCTGGGGTCCTCGGCCAGTGCGGCGTCCGCGCCGAGCAGCGGGGCCGCGGTGAACGGGGTGGCGATGAGGTGGAAGTTCGTCTTCGTGTAGATCTCGGTCACGTCCTGGTAGGCGCGGCCGGAAGCGCTGGTGGCGTGGCCCCACTCCAGGCGCTGGGTGGCCTGCAGGTGCGTGGTCAGGTCCTGGTTGAGCTGCACGCCGGGCGAGCACAGGTGGCCGCCGCTGCGCACGCCGAGCCGCTCGTGCGCGAACCTGGCCGCCTCGGCCATGATCCAGCCGGGCGCGCGGACGTAGGTCTTGACGAAGTCCCAGTCCAGCGCGGCCGCCCGGTCCAGCGAGCGGCGCAGGCCCGCGCGGGTGCTGTGCGCGCGGCCCATGCTGTAGGCGACCCTGGCGCCGTCGAGCAGCTCGCCGGTGGCGATCAGCCGCGGCCCGGCCAGCGCGCCCGCGTTGACCGCCTCCCTGATCCGGGCCTGCTCGTAGGCGAAGCCACCGAAGGAGACCGCGGTGGTGATGCCGTAGGCCAGCTGTAGCGCGGTCTGGCGGCCGCCGTAGGTGGACTGCCAGGGGTGGGTGTGCGCGTCCCACAGCCCGGGCAGCACGGTCTGCTGCGAGGCGTCGATCCGCCTGCCGCCCGGCCGGCCGGGACGGTGCGGTTCGACCGCGGCGATCCGGCCGCCGCGCAGCACCAGGTCCACGTCCTGGCGCACCTCGTCACCGGTGCCTGCCCAGAACCGGCCGGCGTGCACCACGGTGTCCTCGGGCCGGGGCCGCCGGTAGTCCAGCGGCGCGCGGACCGTCCGCGGCGCGCCCCCGCCGACCCCGATCAGCCGCAGGCGGCCGCTGGAGAGGTAGAGCACGGTGCGGCCGTCACCGGCGAAAGACGGGTGGTCGGCGGCCTCGTCGGCAAGCTTGCGCGGCGGGCCGGAGGGGGTGCCGTCCTGGCCGATCGGCACCAGGTGCAGCGCGGACTCGATGATCACCGCGAAGTGCCTGCCGTCCGGGGACCAGACCGGGCCGGAGTCGTAGCGGTCGGCGATCGAGGTGTTCGGCGCGACCGGGTGCAGCCGGGACTTGCCCGAGCCGGCCTCGACCACCCTGATCAGGTTGTAGCCCTCGCGGAAGCGGCCGTTGAGCCGGTTGCGGTCGCAGAAGGCGAGGAACTTCCCGTCCGGCGACCAGCTCGGCCGGCCCGGGATGCCACCGCCGCCGAGCGGGCTGGCCAGCACCTTCTCCGTGCCCGCTGCCAGGTCGCGCAGCACCAGGTTGCCGGACATGTCCAGCGCGGCGAGCCACTTGCCGTCCGGGGACAGCGCGGGGTGCACCCGGCCGCCGGTGGCCAGCACGGTCTCCGCGCCGGTGGCCAGGTCGCGGCGGCGGACGGTGTAGAGGCCGTCGCGGTCGTCGCTGTAGACGATGCCCTTGCCGTCGGCGGTCCAGGTCGGCGCGAGCAGGAACCGGGTCGGCTCGGCGCTGACCACCTTGCGCGGGCTGCCGCCGGAGCTGGGCACGGTCCACAGCGAGTTGAGCGCGGCGAAGACGACCTGCCTGCCGTCCGGGGACAGCGCGGGCAGGTGCGGCGAGCGCACGCCGCGCACCCCGCCGCCGGTGAGGTCGTAGCGCTTGCCGCGGTAGCGCGGCCGGTCCACCGGCAGCGTCGCGGTGAAGGCGATCGGCTCGGCGTTCGCGGGCGCGCCGGGGCGCAGCAGGGTGAACTTGCCGCTGACGGTGAGCAGCAGCTGGTCCGCCGCCACCCAGCGCGGCGGCACCGGCTCCACATCGCCGTCCACCGGCACCGGCTGACCGGCCACCACCAGGGTGCAGCCCGCGGCGGGCGCCGGGGTGGTGCGCAGGTAGGCCAGGCGGCCGTCCGGGGCCAGCGCGGGGGCCAGCACCTGGGCGCCGCTGGTGTCGGTGTGCGCGACGGTGACCGGTCCGCTGCCGTCGGCGCGGACCTCGGCCACGGTGCGGGAGTCCAGCGCGGTGCCGGTGAAGGAGCCGCGCACGAACAGGATCCGGCTGCCGTCGGCGGAGAAGGCCGGGTCGAAGTCCTCCCACGCCTTGTCCTGCAACGGGCCGTCCTGACCGGGCTTGCCGGTGATCCGGGTCAGCTCGCCGGTGCGCACGTCCAGCACCCAGATCCGGTACGGGCTGCCGTTGACCGTGTGCCCCTCCCGCTCGGAGGCGAAGACGATCTTCGTGCCGTCCGGGGACCAGGCAGGGCCGCGGTCGTCCCACGGGCCGTCGGTGAGCTGGCGCAGGCCGGAGCCGTCCGCGCGCAGCAGCCACAGGTGGAAACCGCCGCCGCGATAGGCGCAGACGACGAGCTGTTTGCCGTCCGGGCTGAACACCGGGCGGTTGGGTTCGAGGTCGGCCGGGGTGAGCGCCTTGGCTTTGCCGCCGCCGCGGGGAATGGCCCACAGCACGTTCTGCACCTCGGCGACCAGGCTGCCGTCGACTGGGCTCAGGGTGGCCGCGCCGTTGGTCGCCGCGGTGAAGGAAAGCGCTGTCCGACCAGCCTCTTCGGCGGCGGGCGCGGCGAGTGCCCCGGGTGCGGAACCGAGGGCTCCGGCGGTGCCCGCCGCGGCCGCGGTGAATGCGGCCGCCTGCAGGAACCGGCGTCGGGACAAAGTCGAATCGCTGCTGTCCGAAGTCTCCACGCGTCGAGGCTACTCAGCCGAACAGCCCCCACAAGTGCGTTTCCGTTCCGCAAATAGTGCATTTCCGGGCTATTCGGGATTTATTCCCAATCCCAGTGAAAACTGTGCCAGCCCGGCCTGGGTTCGGGCACCAGCAGCTCGACCAGCCCGGTGCGGTCGACCGTTACCGTGCGGACGGTTTCCGGGCAGGTGGCCGGGTCGGGCTGCCAGGTGTGCCGCACCCGCATGGGCAGCGCGTCCGGATGGAAGGTCAGCCTGGCGCCGAGGGAGTGCACGCCCGCGCGCAGGTGGCCGCGGTAGCGGTGCGCGGTGCGGTGGCAGCCGGCGAACAGCCAGCGCCACTCCAGCACCTGCGCCTCACCCCGGCGCAACGGCTGGTCCAGCACCAGTTCCGCGTAGGTGCCGCGGTGGTCGCGGTGCTGGCGGCCCAGCTCACCGCCCAGCAACGCCTCGAACTCCGGCTGGTGCCGCTCGCCTTCCGGGCCGCGGTGCCCGGTGACGTAGCTGCCCACCCCGTCCGCCTTGGCCAGCACGAACCGGTGGTGCGCGACCTCACGCCACTCCCGGTGCACGCCGACGGTGACGTCGACGTCCACGCTCACCATGCCGAGGCGGTCCGGATCCTCGGCGGCGAACGGGAACGGCGTAGCGTCCACTGTGGACGGTGGGGGGAACGACATCACTGCGGCGGCTCCGATCACGAGCGGCCCACGTAGGCGGCGGGACCGTCGCAGTTTAGGTCGCCGCAGCGGCGGAAAAGGTTGCTTCGAAAGGATTCACCCGTCCCACTCCCAGGCCAGGCCGTATATACCCGGCTCAGCATCGAGCACGGCGTGGTGCGCGCTGCCGCTCGGACCTGGTGGCACGTCGGCCAGCAGGTCCCTGGAGCGGCCGCCGAGCCTGGTGCGGTAGCGGTGGCAGCGCACCGGCAGTTCTGCCGGGTCGAAGCGCACCCGCAACAGCAGTTCGCGGACCTCGGCCCGGCAGCCGTACTGGAGGTAGCCGTCCCGCTGGCCGGGCGGGGGCAGCTGCACGGTCTCGATCGCGTAGGTCTCCCCAGCGCGCAGCACGTGGTCGAAGACGATCTCCACCGCGAACAGCCCCGACTCCGGGTCGTGGGTCTGCCTGCCGATCCGGCAGTCGCTGACCGGCCGGTAGGCAGGGCGGCCGCCGCCGGGTGGCACGGCCTGGAAGGCGAGGAACCGGTCCACCCCGTCCTCCAGCGCCACGAACACCTGCCGGACCCGGTGCTCGACCTCGCAGCGGTTGGCGTCCACCAGGCACAGCCAGTCGTGCTTGAGCTGCCGCAGCTGCGCGTTGGCCCGCCCGGTGTCCAGGTCGGGCAGCCGGACCGGCGCGGCCAGCTCCAGGCTCTGCTCGACCAGCGGCCTGCCGTGCGTCCGGTCCAGCCAGCGCCCGCGCGGCCGGCGCGGGCCGAGCAGGGCGAGCAGTGAGTCGGCGGGAAGTCCGGCCAGCTCCTCCACCGCGCGCACCGCGTTGAGCGACTCCTCGCGTTCCGGCCGCCGGTTGCCGCGCTGCCAGTAGCTCAGGCTGGAGGTGCTCACCGGCAGGCCAATGGCGTGCAGGCGGCGGCTGACGCCCTCGATGCCCAGTCCGCTGCGCCGGATGGCCAGCCGGAAGGCCAGGTGGAACGGTCCGGTGGACAGCGCCTGGTGCAGTGCGGCATCCGGCGGCGGCGTGCCCATCACACCCAGTCCCAGACCGCGCCGTGCCAGCCCGCGCCCGCGTCGGTGAGCAGGTAGTGCGTGCTGCCGCGCGCCCCGATCCGCAGCTCGGCCACCCGCTCCTCCGGCACCGCGAGGCTGGGCCGCCAGGTGCGGTGGCAGCGCGGCGGGATCGCGTCGGGGTGGAAGAACAGCCGGTAGCCCATGGTGCGGGCGCCCGCGCTGAGCACGGTGCGGCTGACGTTGCTGGTGCCAAGGCCCAGCGGGAACTCCCAGGTCCACTGCAGGTGCAGGGTCTCGCCTGCGGGCAGCGGCCGGTCGAAGCGCAGCTCGGCGCTGTTGACCTGCCGGTTCAGGTCGCGCAGCTGCTCGCCGGTGGTGGCGCCGATGACCTCGCCGAGCACCGGCAGCTCCTCACCGGGCTCGGCGGCGTAGCGGGTGACGTAGCGGTCGATGCCGTCGGCCAGCGACATCAGCAGGCGGCGGTTGACCATGCGCACCTGCTGGCGGTCCGGGCCCAGGTGCAGGTCGGCCTCCACGCTGACCACGGCCAGCGCGTTGTTGGTCTCCGCGCGCAGCTCCGCGGTGGCCAGCTTCCACTCCAGCCGCTCCTCGAAGGAGCTGGACCGCATCGCCCATTCCTGCCCCAACGGGTGCGGCGCCTTGCCGAGCAGCCTGCGCAGCGACCCGTCGGGCAGGGCGAGGATGTCCTCCAGCGCCGCCACCGCGGCCAGTGACGTGCGACGTTCCGGGCGGGTGCGGCCGCGGCGCCAGTAGCTCAGGCTGGCCAGGCTGACCGTGATCTTCCGGTCCATCAGCCTGCGCTGGATGTTCTCCAGGCTCAGGCCGCTGTGCTCGATCGCCAGGTGCAGCGTCTCGTGGAAGGTGGCGGTCATGGTGCCGACGAGAATCCAACATCAACGGCTTCGAAGCAAGGCTGACCAGGGGCTAAGTGAAAATCAGCGTGCCAGCCACCGTTCGGCGTCCATCGCGGCCGCGCAGCCGGACCCGGCCGCGGTGATCGCCTGCCGGTAGGTGTGGTCGACCAGGTCGCCCGCGGCGAACACGCCGTCCAGGTTGGTCGCGGTGCCCGGCCCGCTCACCCGCACGTACCCGTCCACGTCCACCTCGACCTGCCCGCGCACCAGCGCCGACCGCGGCTCGTGCCCGATGGCGACGAAGAAGCCGGTCAGCGGCATGATCGACTCCTCGCCGGTGCCCGCGTCCTGGACCCGCACCCCGGTCACCGAGGTCTCCCCCAGCACCTCCAGCACCTTGGTGTCCAGCTGCCAGCGGATCTTCTCGTTGGCGCGGGCGCGCTCCAGCATGATCTTGGACGCCCGGAACTCCTGGCGCCGGTGGATGATCGTCACCGACCGGGCGAACCGGGTCAGGAAGGTGGCCTCCTCCATCGCCGAGTCGCCGCCGCCGACCACCGCGATGTCCTGGTCCCGGAAGAAGAACCCGTCGCAGGTCGCGCACGAGGACACCCCGCGGCCGAGCAGCCGCTGCTCACCGGGCACGTCGAGGTAGCGGGCGGCCGCGCCCATCGCCAGCACCACGGCCCTGGCCTGGTAGTCCCGCCCGTTCGCGGTGACGGTCTTCACCGGCCCGGACAGCTCGACGGACTCGACGTCCTCGGCCCGCAGCTCCGCGCCGAAGCGCTCGGCCTGCGCGCGCATCTGCTCCATCAGGTCCGGCCCGAGGATGCCGTCCTTGAACCCGGGATAGTTCTCCACCTCGGTCGTGGTCATCAGCGCCCCGCCGTAGCTGACGCCCTCGAACACCAGGGGCTGGAGCTGCGCCCTCGCGGCGTACACGGCGGCGGTGTACCCGGCCGGCCCGGAACCGACGATGATCAGATCTGCCATACCCCCAGATGCTCCGCGCGCGGTGGCCGCCGCGCCCCGGCCGACCGGCTGGTGGGATTCACAGCCGTTCAGAGCCGTTCAGTTAGGGTCGGCACGCTGGAAGCCATTCGAGGAGGACACCCCATGGGCAAGACCAAGCCCACCGTCACCGTGCCCGACGGCCCGTCGCCGGACTACCTGGACATCACCGACATCGAGATCGGCGACGGCCCGGAGGCCGGCCAGGGCCAGGAGGTGACCGTGCACTACGTGGGCGTGGCGCACAGCACCGGCCAGCAGTTCGACGCCAGCTGGGACCGCGGCGACACCTTCTCCTTCCCCCTGGGCGCCGGCCGGGTCATCAAGGGCTGGGACATGGGCGTCAAGGGCATGAAGGTCGGCGGCCGCCGCCAGCTGGTGATCCCGGCGCACCTGGGTTACGGCAACCGGGGCGCGGGCTCGGCGATCAAGCCGGGCGAGACGCTGATCTTCGTGGTGGACCTGGTCGCGGTGAGCTGACCCGGGTCGCGGACGGCCGGTGCGCCGGCCGTCCGCCCTACCCTGGTACCACCACCGAGGTCAGCACCAGCCCGTCCCGCACCAGGTACCGCCCCGCGAACCCGTCCACCCGGTACCCGTCCACCACCGGCGGCTCGATCAGGATCCGCGCCCGGAACCCGCCCTCCCGGTCGAAGGTCAGCTCCGCGTCCTGGAACCCCAGCCACGCCCCGGTGATCGGGAACCAGGCCTTGTACACGCTCTCCTTCGCGCTGAACAGCACCCGGTCCCAGTGCAGCCCGTCCCCCGCCCCCGCCAGCCACTCCTGCTCCGCGGGCACCGCCACCATCCGCTGCACGCCCGGCGGCAGCACGTCGTGGATCTCCGCGTCGATCCCCACCGATCGGATGTCGGCGCGGTCGGCCACCGCGGCCGCGCAGTAGCCCTCGCAGTGGGTGATGCTGCCGACGATTCCGTTGGGCCACAGCGGTTCCCGTTTCGGGCCGCGCAGGATGGGCTGTTCCGGCAGGCCGAGGGCGGCCAGGGCGCGGCGGGCGCAGGTGCGGGCTTGGGTGTACTGCTTGCGGCGGCGTTCCACCGCGCGTTCGACCGCGGCGTGTTCCTCGGGCAGCAGGTAGGCGGTGGGGTCATCGCCCACCACCTCGGCGGCGTGCACGCCGTCGGGGAGCAGCTCCTCGATCATGCCGGCAGCGGGTACTGCGGTTCGGAGTCCACCAGCACGTCGCGCAGCACCGGGCGGCGGCGCTTGCGCGGCTGCCACTCGCGCGGGTAGCCCAGGGAGACCTCCTCGAACCGGACCCCGTCGAACTTGTCGGTGAGCGGGATGTGCAGGTGGCCGGAGACCACCACTGCGGCCCGGTAGCGCAGGTGCCAGTCCTCGGTCAGCGTGGTGCCGCACCACAGCGCGAAGTCCTGGTAGTGCAACCGCTTGGTCGGGCCGGGGTGCAGCGGGAAGTGGTTGACCAGCACGGTCCGCCGGTCGGCCGGGATGGCGTCCAGCCGCTGGCGGGAGTAGCGGACCCTGGCGTGGCACCAGGCGTCCCGGCTGGGGTAGGGGTCGTGGTGCAGCAGCACCTCGTCGGTGCCGACCACCCCGGCCTCTCGCGCGCGGGCCAGCGCCTGGTCCTTGGTCTCGTCCACCCTGCGGCCGATGGAGTAGTCGTAGAGCACGAACAGCGGCGCGATGACCAGGTCCTCCTCCGCGCCGTGCCACACCGGGAACTCGTCCTCCGGCGTGACCACGCCCAGGCCGCGGCACAGCTCGACCAGGTGCCGGTACCTGGCCTCGCCGCGCAGCTGCACCTCGTCCTTGGGCACGGTCCACAGCTCGTGGTTGCCGGGCACCCAGATCACCTTGGCGAAGCGGTCCCGCAGCGTGCGCAGCGCCCAGTCGACGTCGGCGATCGTGTCGCTCACATCCCCGGCCACGATCAGCCAGTCCTGATCGGACTCGGCGCGGAGACCGGCCACCACCTCGCGGTTGGCGGCACGGTCACAGTGCAGATCGCTGGTGGCCAGCAAGCGCGGACTCGACACGACCGCCGACGATACCTGGCCAGGTGGTGTCCGCCCGGTCGCGCCTGTGAGAGCCGTGATCGAACTGGTCGCTGGCGGTGCGGCCGGGACGCCCTCATACCGGACGTATCCGGGCGTTCCGGCCGTGCCGCCAGCGACCAGTTCGGCGCGGCTATCGCGGGCGCGACCGGGCGGACACCACCTGACTCAGTGGGTCCTGGTGGCGGAAGGAGACGACGCCCACCGGATCAGCATCTTGCTGGCCCCGGAGCCGTCGGCCGCCGCGGTCCACACCTCCTCCCCCGGCAGGCCGTAGACCAGCGTCTTCTCATCCAGCCAGGCCACCTGGTCGTCGATCCCGGCCGGTTCCGCGATCGCCGTCTCGGCCATGGTGGCCAGGTCCAGCACGTGGATCCGCCAGGGCCGGGCGCCGTCGGAGGAGATGCGTTTCTTGAATGCGATCCGCTTGCCGTCCGGGGACAGCGAGGGGCATTCCACGTTCTCCCGCAGCGCCTCGGCCTGCCACTCCCGGTAGTCCGCGCGGACCAGGTGGGTGCGGCCGCCGGTGGACACCGTGGCGTAGAAGGTCTCGCTGTCCGGGGTGAAGCTGACGCCCCAGAAGTTGACGTCCTCGGCCATGTGCTGCTGACCGCCCAGTTGCAGCGGGATCTCCTCGATGTTGGTCTGCAGGCGGTCCAGTTCGTGGTGGTAGATGCCGGTGCGGGTGGAGAAGCTGGTCGCGTTGTAGGCGTCGCCGGTGACGAAGGTGGTCCAGGCGGCGATCTTGCCGTCCGCGGACAGCCGGGCGCGGCTGACCGTGCCGAGGATCTGGAACCGCTTCAGCTCGTTCAGCTGGGCGTCCAGCAGGATCACCACCGCCCTCGGCGCGGGCCCGGCCTCCGCGGCCACGCACAGGCCCCGGTCGCCGCCGGTGGAGAACCGGTCGCAGCGCAGCTGGCTGACCCGGCGCGGCCCGCCCGGATCGGTCCGCGACACCGAGGCCACCACGCCGAAGTGCGGGCCGGGCGCGGTGTTGCGGAAGACCAGCCTGCCCGGCTCGTCCAGCCGCACCGGCGCCGGGTCGATGGCCAGGTCGGCCGCGGGCTGCTGGTCCGGCGCGGTGGCCCTGGCGTGCAGGGTGTAGACCACCGCGGCCGAACCGAGCAGGACCGCGGCCAGCACCGCGAGCAGCATGCGCAGTTTGGTGCTCATCGCGCCTCCTTCAGCCGGAACACCGCCGCGGCCACCACCAGCGCGAGCGCGCCGCAGGCGGCGAACACCGCGGGGTAGAGGCCCCACCAGGTCCACGCGGCGCCGAAGGCCACCGCGGAGACCAGCTTGGCCACCGCCTGCGCGGTCTGCAGCACGGCCATCCCGCTGGTGCGCTGGTCCTCAGGCACCAGCGGGGCGACCGCGGCCATCAGCACACCGTCGGTGGCGGCGTAGAACATGCCGTGCGCGAGCAGTGTGCCGACGAGCAGCGGGATCCCGTCGGCCAGCCCGGCCACCAGCAGGTAGGCCACCAGCAACAGCACGTGCCCGGCCAGGAACATCTTCCAGCGCCCGATCCGGTCGGCCAGCTTGCCCAAGGGCATGGCCAGCAACAGGTACACCCCGGCGGTGCCCAGCGGCAGCATGGCGATGTAGGCGGGCTCGACCTCAAGTCGCTTCTGCAGCAACAGGTAGAGGAACGAGTCGCCGACGGTCACCAGGCCGAGCAGGGTCGCCCACAGCACGATCCGGCGGAAGGCCTTGCCGCGCAACAGGGCGAAGGAGGCGCGCAGCGGGATCCGTGCCGTGGTGGCCGGTCCGCGCTTGTCCTGGACGAACAGCCCGAACAGCAGCACGCCCAGGGTGGCGAAGCAGAAGCTGACGAAGAACACGGTGTCGTAGCCGCCGGCCACGACACCCAGCAGCAGGAAGGCGGCCAGCGGGCCGAGGAACGCGCCGACGGTGTCCATCGCGCGGTGCACCCCGAAGGCCCTGCCCTGCTCGTCCGCCGGGGTGGACAACGAGATCAGGGCGTCCCTCGGTGCGGTGCGCAGCCCCTTCCCGGTCCGGTCGACGGCCAGCACCAGGCCCATCGCGGCGGCGGAACCGCCGGCCGCGATGAGCCCGAGCTTGGCTACCGCGGAAGCGCCGTAGCCAAGCCCCGCCACCAGTTTCCGGCGTTGCCACCGGTCCGCGAGGTGCCCCCCGAGGACCCGCACGATCGCGGTGGCCGCGGAGTACAGCCCATCCAGCAACCCGAACTGCAACGGGCTGAATCCCAGCCCCAGCACCAGGTAGAGCGGCAGGACAGCGGTCACCATCTCACTGGAGATGTCGGTGACCAGGCTGACCACACCCAGTGCGAGGACGTTTCCGGCTACCGCCCGCCGAGCACCGCCACGTTCGCGGTGTGGGGTGCCGGCGGCCCGGGTGGTGGCGAGATACATCGGGTGCTACCCCCTCAGCGACAGGTGAACGGGCCGGCCTTGTCCAGCAGCTTGTTGTCGGTGCCGACGATTTCCCAGGAGTAGCTGGCGCCGTTGAGGATGAGCTTCATGACGCCGTGCTTCTTGATGTAGACCTCCATGCCGGCCCTGGGCACGTGCTGCTCGTTGTAGATGGAGTCGCCGCCGATGCCGACGATCGCCGAGCGGATACCGTTGGCCTCGTCCACCTTGCCGCTGGAGTTCAACGGCTTCAGCCGCTCGTAGTGGTGGTCGTGACCGGAGAGCACCAGGTCCGCCTTGGCCTTGACCAGTTCGTCCCACAGCGGAGCCATGCTCGTGTTGTCGCCGTAGTGGCCGGAGTTGAACCTGGGGTGGTGCCAGTAGGCCACGACACAACGCTTCTGGTTCTTGGCCAGGTCGGCGCGCAACCAGTCGAGCTGGGCCCGGTCATTGGCCTTCTGCGCCATCGAGTCCAGTGCGATGAAGTGGAAGTCGCCGGAATCGTGGCTGTAGTACATCTTGCTGCCGCCCAACGGCGTGGCGGCGGCGCCGAAGTACTGGCGGTAGCCCTTGCCCTTGCCTGACGGGTCGTCGTACTCGTGGTTGCCGGGACTCGGCTTGGTGATGTTCTTGAACCGGCCCCAGGTGGGCTCGTAGTACTTGCGGAACTCCTCGATCGTGCCGCTGTTGTACTGGTTGTCACCGGCGGTGATGATCATCGAGGGCTTGATCTTGTCCACCAGCGCCGCGGTTTTCGCGCTGGCGCAACTGGATCCGGAGCACACCGGCGAGATGTCACCGACCGCGACCACCACTTGGCCGCCCGGCGAGCCGGGCTGGGTGCGGGCGACGAACGGGGCGCTCTCGGCGGAGATGTTGCCCGCCGCGTCCCTGGCCCTGACCGCGTAGTTGAACGTGGCGCCGGAGGCCAGCCCGGTGTCGGTGAAGGAGGTCGTGGCCGAGGAGCCGACCAGGTTGCCCTCACGCAGGATCTCGTACCCGGTGACCCCGACGTTGTCCGAGGACGGGTTCCAGGACAGCGTGACGCTGTCCGCGGTGGAGGAGGGCGAGGCCAGCCCGGTGGGCGCGGTGGGCGGCTGGATGTCGCCGGACCCGGTGCGGGTCCCGTAGACCGACAGCTCGAACAGCGAGTAGCCGTAGGCGGTGGCCCTGCGGGTGCCGTGCACCCTGATGTGCTTGGTGCTGGTGTTCAACGAGGTCAGCTCGTCCACGCCACCGTCGGATCCGGTGACCGAGCGGATCGTGGTCCAGGTGCGGCCATCGGCGGATGCCTGCACCTGGTAGTCGCTGGCGAAGGCGGTCTCCCAGGTGAGACTCACCCTGTTCACGATGGCCGGACCGCCCAGGTCCACCGCGATCCATTGCGGGTCGGCGCCTTCGGCGCTGGCCCAGCGGGTGGTGGTGTCGCCGTCGACCGCCTTGCCGCCGTCGAGCTCGGCAGCCTCGTTCGACGAGGTGGTGGTCAGTTTGTTGAGCGAGAGCAGGGAATCGTTTGCGGCGCTGGCGGTGAGCAACGACTGGGTCAGCGTGACCACCACAGCCGTTGATATCAGTGCGGGAAGGACACGAATTCTCATGGCGGTGTGTTTCTCCTCGACGAGCCTGTGTCGAATCCGGCGCGTGGCGGCGGCGGCGATGTTGGCTGGCCGGCGTCGACGAGGGATTTAAAAGTTAAGAAACCTCCCTGTCTATTCGGAGTGATCAGCACCGTAAGCGCTTGCCTGACGTAGCGCAACCCGCCAATCGGGCCACGACCAGGGTCGTTGCGACCCACAACAAACCTGGCTACGGCAGCGCCCGGCGCCGCGGGTCAGGCTGCGATCATGGGGAGGTGCTGGAACTCCTGCGTGACCACCACCGGCTGCTGACCGTCCGCGGCGCCCTCGCGCTGCTGTTCGCCGTGCTTGCCTTCGCCTGGCCGGACACCGACTGGGTGGTGCAGTTCGGCGTGCTGGTGGCGTACCTGGTCGCCGAGGGCGTGTTCGGGCTGCTGCTGGCCCTGCGCGGCAAGCAGTCCCCCGCACTGGACCGCTCGCTGTTCGCGCTGCCCGCGCTGTTCCTGCTCGCCGGGGTGGCGATCACCGCGCTGGCCTTCGCCGTCGACCCGTTCATCGGCCTGCTGGGCCTGGTGGTGACCACCTCGGGCTGGCCGGTGGTCAACGGCATCGGCCAGGCGCTGGCCGCCGCGCGGGCCAAGGAGCTCTACACCCGGATCGGCCTGGCGGTCAGCGGCACACTGTCCATTGTGGCCGGTGTGCTGGTGATGAACGTGCCCACCCAGGAGGTCTCGCTGTGGACGCTGCTGGCCTGGTACGCCATGGTCTCCGGCGCGATCTTCCTGGCCCTGGGCATCCGGTTCCAACGCGGCCAGGGCGGACCGCGTGCGGCCCGCCCTGGTAAGTCCCGCTGATCAGTCGCCGCGGCAGGTGAGGTCGCCGCTGGGCAGCACGCCGTCGCGCAGGTAGGTGTTCACCGCGTTCTCCATGCACCCGTTGGGGTAGCGGGAGAACAGGCCGTGCGCGCGGACCCCGGGCAGGGTGATCAGCCGCGAGCCGGACATGGCCCGGTGCAGGTCGACCCCGCTGTCGTAGGCGGTGCGGGTGTCCTCGGTGGCCTGCACGATCAGCGCGGGCACCGAGTTGCGCACGATCACCGGCGCTTCGGCGGGCTCGGCCCAGAAGGCGCAGGGGTTGATGCCGTTGGCGAAAGCGCCGAAGACCGGCTGGCTCGCCCGGCTGCGCTGGATGTTGCGCCAGTACCACTCCGGGTCGCGCCGCACCGCCGCGTCCCCACACATGATCGCGGCCTGCCCGGAGAGCTGCGCGTTCGGATCCCGCCTGCTCAGCACGTGCAGGCTGGCCAGCAGCCCGGGGCTGGGGCTGACCTGCTTGCCGTCGGCGGCGTCGGCCAGCACCCGCACGGTCTCGGCCAGCGCGGTGTTCAGGCGGGTGTCGCCCACCTGCTCGAACAGCACCATGGGCAGCATGTGCTCGTCGACCCGGTACTCCCCGATCGGGATGGGCTGCCGCGCGGACCGGCGGATCAGCTCCTCCACCGCGCCGCGCACCTGCGCCGCGGTGCGGCCGAGCCGGTACTCGCCGTCCCTGGCCGCGGTCCAGGCCGCCCAGTCGTCGAGGGCCCGCTCGTTCGCCGGGCCCATGTCCCGCACCATCTGCTGGGAGTACCGCTTGGAGTCCACCGCGCTGTCCAGCACGATCCGGTCGCTGCGGCGCGGGAACATCTGGGTGTACACCGAACCCAGGTAGGTGCCGTAGGAGTAGCCGAAGTAGCTGATCTTCCGCTCGCCCATGGCGCCGCGGACGACGTCCATGTCCCGTGCGGTGTTCCGGGTGGTGATGTGCCGCAGGGTGTCCCCCTGGGTCCGCGCGCACCGGCGGGCCAGGTCGGCCTGCAGCGCGACGGTGCGGTCGAAGCCTGCCCGGTCCAGCCCGGAGGAGCGCAGCATGAAGCCCACCGGCCAGGCGCAGTCCACCGGGTTGGACCGGCCGACGCCGCGCGGGTCCATGCCGATGAGGTCGTAGCGGGCCAGCACGTCCGGGCTCAGCTTCGGCCGCATCTTCAGCGGCAGGCCGAGTCCGGGGCCGCCGGGTCCGCCGGGGTTGGACAGCATGATGCCCCGCCGCTGCCCCGGGTCGGCGGCCTTGAGCCGGGAGATCGCCACGGTGAGGGTGCGGCCCTGGGGCTGCTGGTAGTCCAGCGGCACGGTGACCTCGGCGCACTGGGCGCCCGCGGCGTCCAGATCCTGGTCGCCACAGGCCTTCCAGTCCAGGCGCTGCTGGTAGAACCGTTCTGCCCCACCACGTCCGGCGGTCTCCGGCTCGGCCCCGGCCAGACCGGCTCCGGCCAGCAAACCGGCCCCGGCCGCCGCGGCGGTCAGCAGTGCGGTCATGCGTCTCATCGTCAAGGCTGCCTTCCCCGTGTTCACCGGCCGCCGCTACTCGGTGGCCGGTGATCACAAGGCTAGGAACTCCGGCCGCGCCGACCCAGCCAGACAGCACCCGCATCGAGGGTCCAGACCACTCCCGCCCGGGGGTGGGGCAGGCTCTACCTAGTGCGGCACGTAGACGCCGTCGACCTGCTTGGCCGAGCCAGGGGTGAATGTCAGCACGGTGCGCAAAGTCCGGTGCCGGATCTTGGCGTCCGCGCCGGGAATGGCGTAGTGGTCGGCGAACTCGTCCAGCGCCGCGAAGTCGGGCTCCCGGGCGCAGATCAGCAGCATCTCCACCGCCGGGTCGACCGCCTCGGCGGCGGACTGGATGTTCGCGGCGACCTCCGCGTCCAGCTCGGCGTGCGCCAGGCGCAGCGCGATGCCCGCCGGCGCCAGCTCCGCCACCAGCTCGGTGATCCGCTCGACCTGCTCGACCAGCTCCGCGCGGTCACCGATCGGGCCGAGCTCCAGGAACGCGCGAATGCCCCGGTCCCGCAGCAGCTGCCGGGTCGCGCGGTCGGCGGGACCGATGACGGCCCAGTCCGCCGCCGCCAGGTTGCCGCCTCGTCCGATGCACAGGATCCGCCCCATCCGGCGATCCTCGCACGGAGCCGGGGACGCCGGCCGTGCGGCGTCCCCGGTCCGGGGTCAGCGAGCCCCGTTAGAAGCCCGCTGATCTACCAGCGCGGATCAGACCGTCACGGCCGCACCGCCGTGCCCTCGGTGAGGGTGGTCTGGCCGGTCACGTACTCGCTCCACACCCCGACCGACAGCCTGGCGCCCGGCCGCGCGAAGCTCCGCACGAAGCTCTGTCCTTTGTGGACAGTTCCGAACGTCACGTAGAACTCCTTGGTGCTGGGCCGCTCCTGTGGCGGGATGTCACTCACCGGCAGGATCTCGTCCAGGCCCCAGCCATAGGATTCCCGGTAGTCGCCAACCACCCGCTCCAGGGTGTTCTCCAGGATGGCGCCGGTGGCCGGAATGTGGATCAGGACGCCGCGCCTGCCCTTGCCCAAGACGGTGTTGAAGACCAGCACCTCGCTTTCGCCGCCGCGGTGGAACACCGCCCGGCCGGAACCGACCTGGGAGCCCCGCGGGCAGGCCGCCGGGCCCCGCTCCGCGATGACCGATCGATCACAGGCCGGGAACAGGTGGGGGCTGAAGTGCACCGAGCGGTCGAACAGGAACACGAACTGCCGGGCCGCGGCCGGCTCCACCCCGGTGGTGGTGGAGCGCAGACTGGTGAAGGAGACGGTGACCCCGAACCGGGAACCACCGTCCCTGGCGTAGGTCACGGACCCCTTGTCGATGTTGACCGGGCCCGCCACGGCGGGCTCGTGCGGCCGCTGCGGACCGAAGGGGGTCGGATGCGGATGTGCGCCGCCGGGCGCGGCCGAAGCCTGCCCGGATGCGGCGAGGAGTGCGATGACGGCGACGGCGGACAGGATCACCTGACGGGATCGCATGGGCGGAGCCTTTCCATCCGGTCTATTCGATGCCCAACGAATAGACCGGGTCGGGGGTAGAGTCTTCGTGAAGTGTCGAAAAGACTGGAGAACCTCGCCAGGGAGGAGAGGCTCGTGCCCCTCGGCCGCTGGACCGGCGTCTCGCACCCCGAACTCGACGAGATCACCGTCGACGACGTGCTGCACGCCCTCGCCGACCCCACCCGCCGCGCGATCATCCGGCTGCTCCAGGCCGAAGGCGACCGCCCGTGCGGCACGTTCGGGCTCCCGGTCGCCGCGTCGACCCTGAGCTTCCACTTCCGCGCCCTGCGCAAGGGCGGCCTCATCCGCCAGTACGACGAGGGCAGGCAGCGGATGAACACGTTGCGCATCGCCGAGCTGGACACCAGGTTCCCCGGTCTGGTGGCCGCCGTGCTCAGTTCCGCGGACTGACCACCGCTCGCGGGCCGGGGACGCCGGCCGTGCGGCGTCCCCGGTCCCGATTCAGCGAGCCCCGTTGTCCATCCGCTCGCGCAGGCTCTTCGGACGCATGTCGGTCCACACCTCGTCCACGTGCCGCATGCACTCGTCCTTGGTGCCCTGCTTGCCGACCGCCCGCCACCCGGCCGGCAGCTCGGTGCCCACCGGCCACAGCGAGTACTGCTCCTCGTCGTTGACCAGCACCTGGTACTTGCCGTCCTCAGACATCAACTTGCCCTTTCCTCAGTGGTGGTGGCCGTCTCCGGCCGGGGGAAGTTCCTCAACGTGGGGCTCAGCGTGACCAGCAACGCGGTCAGCGCGATGCCGCCGGTGCACACCAACACCGCGGTGGTGGCGGGCAGCAGCTCCATCAGCACACCGCCGAGCGCGGGACCAGCGGTGCCCGCGACGCCGGTGGCCACGCCCATCACGCCGCCGAGCCTGCCGCGCAGCTCGTCGGGGGTGAGCAGCAGCTGGTAGGTGCTGATCGTGGTGTTGGCCGCGGGCAGGGTGAAGGCCATGCCCGCGAACAGCAGGCCCATCAGGTAGCCGCTGTTGATCCAGATGGTCAGCGGGGTCAGCGCGGCGAGCACCCAGAACACGCCGATGATGGACACCGCGGGGCTGATCAGCCGGTGCAGCAGCGGCGCGGCCAGTGCGCCGAGCAGTCCGCCGACGCCAAGCAGCGAGGCCATCACGCCGATCTCGCCGGAGGGCACGTTCCTGGTCTGCGCCAGGATGATCACCACCAGGTAGAACGCGGTGAAGAACAGGTTGAGCAGCACCGCGCACAGCGCCATCGTCCGAAGTGGACGCTGCTGCCACACCCAGCGCACCCCGGTGACGATCTCGCTGCCGAGCTGGCCGACCGGCGCGGACTTCCGTTCCTGCTTGGGCATCCGCAGGAACAACAGGCCGAGGAAGGCGATGGTGTGGCTGATCAGGTCCACCAGGAACGGCACCACCCGGCCGACCGCGAACAAGAACCCACCGGCCGCGGTGCCCAGCAGCTGGGCCAGGTAGCCGCGGGCGGCGTTGATCGACACCGCCGTGCCGAGCTGCTCGGCCGGCACCAGGTTGGGCAGGGTGGCTTCCTCGGCGGGCTCGAACAGCGCGGCGGCCACGCCGATCACCGCGGCCACCGCGACCATGTGCGGCACGGTGGCCACGTCCCACCACAGCGCCAGCACCAGGCTGCCCGCGGCGACCGCCTGCGCGGCCTCGCACAGCACCATCACCGCCTTGCGGTTCCACCGGTCGGCCAGCGCGCCGGCCGGCAGCCCGACGAGGAGCCGGGCCGCGGACATGGTCACCAGCACCAGGCTGGCGGCCGACGGTGAGCCGGTGAGTGCCAGCACCAGCAGCGGGAAGGCGATGGTGGTGATGTTGACGCCCAGTTCGGCGCTGGCCTGGCTGACCCACAGCAGCTGGTAGTTCCGGTTGCGGGACAGCGGAACCGGCCGGGTGTCGGTGCTGGTGCTCACTGCTTGCCCCCGCAGTCCCTGGCGATGTGCTCCAGCGCAGCCTGGAAGTCAGCGGCGACCCGCTCCACTGTGGACTGATCATGTCGGTCCGGCCGGTAGTGCCAGGCGAACCGGAGCTGACCGCCGCCTGCCGCGCCGACCACCTCGAGCAGGTGCTCGCCCTGGTTGGCGTGGTCCTCCTCCTGGCCGATCGAGCCATGCGCGGTGTGGTAGAGGCCCTCCTCGGCCTCGCCGCGGACCGCGCTGTCCCACTGGCCCAGGTAGTTGAACACGATCTGCGGTTTCCGGTCGTCGGCGGCCAGCTGTGCCCGCACCTCGGGTGAGCCGAGGTGGCGCAGCGCGCCGAAGCCGAAGCCGTTGTCCGGCACCGCGCGCAACTGCCGCCGCACCGACTTGATCAGCGTCCGCCAGTTGGTCTCGCCGGTCGCCGGGACCTCCAGGCCGACCGGGAACATGGTGGTGAACCAGCCGACCGTCCGGGAGAGGTCGACACCGTCCAGGATCTCCTCGCGGCCGTGGCCCTCCAGGTCGATGGAGACCCGTTCGCTGCCGGTCCACCGGCTGATCGCCCAGGCCAGCGCGGTGAGCAGCACGTCGTTGATCCGGGTGCGGTACACCGTGGGCGCGGCGAACAGCAGCGCCTCGGTGTCCGGCCGGCTCAGCTCCACCGACACCGTGCCCGGTTCGGCGACCGGCCGGTCCTGGTGGTCCACCGGCAGCGGCGCGCCGTCAAGGGCCTTGGTCCAGTGCGTCAACTGGTGGTCGAGACCACCACTGGCGACGTGCTCGGACAGCCGGATCGCCCAGTCCCGGAAGGAGGTCGAGCGCGGGCCGAGGTCGACCTTGGCCCCGCGCGCGGCCTGCTGGTAGGCGGTCTCCAGGTCGTCCAGCAGCACCCGCCAGGACACCCCGTCCACCACCGCGTGGTGCACCGCGAGGAACAGGTGCGGGCGGGCCGGGCCGCAGTCGAAGAGCACCGCCTTGAGCTGCGGGCTCTCGCCGAGGTTGAAGCTCGCGTGCACCTCGTCGGCCACCCGCTCCATCGCGGCCCGCCGCTCCGACGGGTCCACTGTGGACAAATCGTGGCGGCGCAGGATCTCACCGGGGGTGAAGGGCGGGTTGTACTGGTGCCACTGGCCGTCGACCTGCTCGAACAGCATGCGCAGCGCGTCGTGGTGCTCCACCAGCGCCTGCAGGGCGTTGTCCAGCGCGGCCGGATCGGCGGTGTGGTCCAGTTCGACCAGTGCGGACTGGTTGAAGTGGTGCGGGTTGGCCTGGTAGGCGCCGAAGAACCAGTCCTGGATCGGGGTCAGCGGCACCGCACCGACCGCGGGTGCCTGACCGGCCTGTCCGGCTTCGATCTCGGTGGCCACCTTGGCCAGCGCGCCGATGGTCTGGTTGCCGAACAGGTCCTTGGTGGTGAAGGCGTAACCCGCCTTGTGCGCCCTGGACACCACCTGGATGGTCAGGATCGAGTCGCCGCCCAGCTCGAAGAAGTTGTCCGAGGTGCCGACCCTGGCCAGGCCGAGCACCTCGGCCCAGATCTCGGCCAGCGCCTTCTCCGCGGGCGTCTCCGGCGCGCGGTAGGCGGCGGTGAGCTCCGGCGCGTACTCGGGTGCGGGCAGCGCCTTGCGGTCGACCTTGCCGTTGGGGCTCAACGGCAGCCGGTCCAGCACGGTGATCGAGGAGGGCACCATGTAGTCCGGCAGGGTGGCCGCGGCGAACTCGCGCAGCTCCAGCGCGGAGACCTGGCCACCGGCCGGGACCACGTAGGCGACCAGGCGTTTCCGCGATCCGTCCACGTGCACCTCGGCCACCGCCTCGGCCAGGTAGGGGTGGCGCAGCAGCACCGACTCCACCTCGCCGAGCTCGATCCGGAAACCACGGATCTTGACCTGGTCGTCGGCCCTGCCGATGAACTCCAGCTGCCCGTCGGCGGTCCAGCGGACCACGTCGCCGGTGCGGTACATCCGGCTGCCGATCGGGCCGAACGGGTTGGCCAGGAAGCGGTCCGCGGTCAGCCCGGCACGGTTGAGGTAGCCGCGGGCCAGGCCGTCCCCTGCCACGTACAGCTCACCGGGCACCCCGATCGGCACCTCCCGCAGCCGCTGGTCGAGCACGTGCACCCTGGTGTTCCAGATCGGCTTGCCGATCGGCGGAATACCGCCTGGCACAAGGGGTTCGCTCCAGGTGGCGACCACGGTGGACTCGGTCGGCCCATAGGCGTTGATCATGCGACGGCCGGGTGCCCAGCGGGCCACCAGGTCCGCCGAGCAGGCGTCGCCACCGACGACCAGCGTGCGGAGCTCGGGCAGCTCGGCCTCGGGCACGGTGGCCAGCGCGGCCGGCGGGATCAGCGCGTGCGTGACCCGCTGCTCGCGCAGCACGTCCGCGAGCTGCTGCCCGAGCAGCGGCCCCGGCGGCGGCACCACCAGCGCGGCCCCGGCGGGCAGCGCCAGGCACAGTTCCAGCACCGAGGCGTCGAAGCTGGGCGAGGCGAACTCCAGCACCCGGTCGCCCGGCCGGACCTCGAACCGGTCGATCTCGGCCGCGGAGAACCCGGCCAGCCCCCGGTGCGAGACCAGCACGCCCTTGGGTTTGCCGGTGGAGCCGGAGGTGTAGATGACGTAGGCGGCGTTGGACAGCGCGACCGTGTTGGGCAGGTTCGCCGCCGGGCACGCGTCCACTGTGGACTGGGTGGCGGCGAGGAAGTCCTCGTCGATCACCAGCACCGGGTCCGCGTCGGCGAGCATGAACTCGATCCGCTCGGCCGGGTAGGCCGGGTCCACCGGCAGGAAGGCCGCGCCTGCCTTGAGCACGGCCAGCTCGGCCATGATGATCTCGGCCGAGCGGGGCAGCGCGAGCGCCACGATCCGCTCCGGACCGGCCCCGCGCTGGACCAGGAAGCGGGCCAGCCGGTTGGCGCGGGCGTTCAGCTCGGCGAAGCTGACCGTCCCTTGTGGACTGATCACCGCCGGGGCGTCCGGGGTGCGCTGGACCTGGACCTCGATCAGCTCGGCCAGGGTAGCCGGGGCCACCGGGTGGTCGGTGTCATTCCAGTCCCACCGCAGCCGGTCGCGTTCGGCCTCGCTGAGCAGCGGCAGTTCCGCCACCGGCCGGGCCGGGTCCTCGGCGATCCCGGCCAGCAGCACGCCGAGGTGCTCACCGAAGCGGGCGATGGTGCCGGGGTCGAACAGGTCGGCGTTGTAGGTGATCGCGGTGTGCAGGCCGCCCTCGTGCTCGACGAACTCCACGGTGAGGTCGAAGCTGGCGTTGACCAGCGGCAGTGGCACGTTGTCCACGGCGAGGCCGGGCAGGTCGATGCCGGAGTGCGGGGTGTTCTGCAGCACCACCATGGCCTGGAACAGCGGCGTGCGGCTGGTGTCGCGTTCGGGCTGGAGGTGGTCCACCACCCGCTCGAACGGGACCTCCTGGTGCGCGAACGCGCCCAGCACGGTCTCCCTGACCTGGCCGAGGAACTCGGTGAAGGACCGCTGTCCGTCCACTGTGGAGCGCAGTACCAGGGTGTTGACGAAGAACCCGATCAGCCGTTCCAGCTCGGGCCGTTCCCGGCCGGAGACCACGGTGCCAACCGAGATGTCGTCCTGGCCCGACCAGCGGTGCAGCACCAGCTGGGTGGCTGCCAGCAGCGTGGTGAACAACGTGCCGCCGTGCGTCCGGCCGAGCTCGCGCAGCGCGCTGGTGACCTCTACCGGGATCGCGAGCTCGTGTTCGGCGCCGGTGCTGGTGCGCACCGGCGGCCGGGGCCGGTCGGTCGGCAGCTCCAGCGGCACCGCACCGTCCAATGTGGACTGCCAGTAGGTCAGCTGCTCGGTGAGCGCGGCCCCGGCCAGGTTGGCCCGTTCCCACACCGCGAAGTCGGCGTACTGGATCGGCAGCGCGGGCAGCTCGGGCTGTTCACCGAGCACGGCGGCCCGGTACAGCTCACCCAGCTCGCCGAGCAGCACGCCGGTGGACCAGCCGTCGGTGACGATGTGGTGCAGCATCAGGCTGAGCACGTGCCGGTCGGCGGCCAGCCGGAACAGCTTGGCCCGCAGCAGCGGCCCGTGCCGCAGGTTGAACGGCCGGGCGGCTTCCTGCTGCAACAGCGCGGTCAGCGCGTCCGGGTCGGCGGTCAGGTCGACCAGGTCCAGTTCCGCCTCGGCGGGCTCGTGCACGACCTGGACGCCGCGGCCGTCCACCGAGGAGAAGGTGGTGCGCAGCGACTCGTGCCGGCCGATGAGTCCGGTGAGCGCGGTGCGCAGCGCGGGCAGGTCGAGCTCGCCGTCCAGGCTGAGCGCGGTCGGCGAGATGTAGGCGGCGCTGTCCGGCTCGAACTCGTCCAGGAACCACAGCCGCTGCTGGGCGAAGGACAGCGGCAGCGCGCCGGTGCGCGGCACCGCCGGGATCCGTTCCCTGGTCTCGGTGCCGACCACCGCGGCGAGCCGTTCCACCGTGGGGTGGCTGAACACCAGCCGCGGCGAGACGTCCGTGCCGAGCTCCGCACCCAGCCTGGACACCGCCTTGATGCTCAGGATGGAGTCGCCGCCCAGCTCGAAGAAGTTGTCCCGCGCGCCCACCCGCTCGGCGCCGAGCACCTCGGCCCAGACCCGTGCGATGGCCGCTTCGGTGGCGGTGCGCGGGGCCAGGTACTCGGTGTCGGCGCTGGTGTACTCGGGTGCGGGGAGTGCGCGCCGGTCCAGCTTTCCGTTGCGGGTCAACGGCAGCGCGTCCAGGTTGACGAACGCGGCCGGGACCATGTACTCGGGCAGGGTGCGGCCGAGCTCCGCGCGCAGCTCAGCTGCCGGGACCTCTTGCCCGACCAGGTAGGCCACCAGGCGCTGGACGCCGGGCTGGTCCTCGCGGGCGATCACGGCCGCCGCGGTGACCGCCGGCAGCGCGGTGAGCGCGGCCTCGATCTCACCGGGTTCGATCCGGAACCCGCGGATCTTGACCTGCTCGTCGGTGCGGCCGAGGAACTCGATGTTGCCGTCGGCCCGCCAGCGCACCAGGTCGCCGGTGGCGTACATCCGGGAGCCGGGCCCGCCGAACGGGTTGGCCAGGAACCGGTCCGCGGTCAGGCCGGGGCGGTGCAGGTAGCCCCTGGCGACCTGCTCCCCCGCCAGGTACAGCTGCCCGGCCACGCCCACCGGCACCGGTTGGAGCGCCGGGTCGAGCACGTAGGCCTGAAGGTTGCGCAGCGGGCGGCCGATCACCGGGCGCTCGCCTTCGACCTTGCAGGACAAGGCGTCCACGGTGCACTCGGTGGGGCCGTAGAAGTTGTAGCCGGCCGTCTCCGCGCCGCTCAGCTCGGTCCACAGCGCCTCGCCGAGGGCCTCGCCGCCGAGCATCAGCACCTTCGGCTTGTGCTTGCCGGCCAGGAGTCCGGCCGGGATGAGCTGCTGCACGTAGGACGGGGTGAGGTCGAGGAAGTCGATCCGCTCGGTCCGCACGTAGTCCACCAGCGCCCTCGGGTCCAGCCGGACCTCGTCGGCGACCAGGTGCAGCTCGTGCCCGTCGGCCAGCAGCACCAGGCCTTCCAGCGAGGTGTCGAAGGAGAACACCGCGGTGGTGGCCACCCGCAGCCGCCCGCCCGCCGCGGCCACGAAGTCCGCGCGGTGGTTGAGCAGCAGGTTGACCAGGCTGTGGTGTTCGACGCTGACGCCCTTGGGCCTGCCGGTGGAGCCGGAGGTGTAGATGACGTAGGCCGCATTGTCCATCCGAAGTGGACTGTCCAGGTCGTGGCCGTCCTGGATCGCGGTGGCCGCGGTGAACTCGGCCGAGTGGTACAGCTGCTCGGTCAGGGTCACCGCGGGCCGGGCGTCGGCCAGCAGGGTGTCGATCCGCTCCGGTGGCAGCTGCGGGTCGACGGGCAGGTAGACGGCCCCGGCCTTCCACACGGCCAGGACCGCCACCACCAGGTCAGCGGTGCGGGGCAGAGCGACCGCGACGATGCGCTCCGGCCCCGCACCTTGGACGACGAGCTGACGGGCCAACCGGTTGGCCCGCGTGTTCAGCTCGTCGAAGGTGATCCGGGTGTCCCCGGAAACCAGCGCCAGGTCCTGTGGCGTGCGCCGGACCTGCGCCTCGAACATGGCAGGGAAGGTGGCCGAGGGCAGCTCGCCCGCGGTGTCGTTCCATTCCCGCAGCACCAGCTGACGGTCCTGTGTGGACAGCCAAGGCAGCTCGGCGAGGGTGCGCTCCGGCCGCGCGGCCAGCTCGGTGAGCAGCAGCGCGGTCTGGTCCAGCAGGCGGCGCACGGTGGCCTCGTCGAACAGCCGGGGGTCGTAGGAGAGCTCCAGCCGCAGCCGCTCGTCCAGGAAGGCGGCCAGGGCCAGCGGCAGGGTGGTGGTGTCCACCATGTCGACCTGGCCCACCTTGGGCGCGCCGTCCAGGGAGTCGTCGCCGAGGGGGTAGTTCTCGAAGACCACGATGCTGTCGAACAGGTTGCCCTGGATCTCACTCCAGCCCTGCACCTGGTTCAGCGAGACGAAGTCGAACCGCCTGGCCTCGGACTGCTCGGCCTGGAGCTCGCGCAGCCAGGGCAGCAGCGGCCGCTCCGGCGCCACCCGGACCCTGGTGGGCACGGTGTTGATGAACATGCCGACCATGGACTCGACCCCGGGCAGCTCGGCCGGGCGGCCGGAGACGATGCTGCCGAAGACGATGTCGCGCTGGCCGCTGTGCCGGGACAGCAGCAGCGCCCACACGCCCTGCACCAGGGTGTTGACGGTGAGCCCGTTGCGCTTGGCCACCTCGTGCAGCCGCGCGGACTCCTCGGTGCTGAGGTGGTGGGCCAGCTCGCCGGTGGACTCGGCGCGGTGCGCCTCCAGCGGCTGCCGGTCGAAGGGCAGTGCGGTCGCACTGTCCACTCCGGACAGCGCCTGCCGCCAGAACTCCTCGGCCGCGGCCAAGTCCTGCCCGGCCAGCCACTGGAGGTACTCGCGGAACGGGCGGCGCGGCGACAGCTCGGGTTCGCGGCCACCGGTGATGGCGGCGTACTGCTCGGAGACCTCGGCGAAGACCGCGGAGGTGCTCCAGCCGTCCAGCAGCACGTGGTGCGAGGTCCAGACGAGCAGCACCTCGTCCGCGCCGAGCCGGGCGATCATCAGGCGCAGCAGCGGCGCCTTGGTGACGTCGACCCCGGCGGCCAGGTCCTCAGCGAGCAGTCGATCCAGCTCTGTCCGGGTGTCCTCTTCGGACAGAGCCCGCCAGTCGAAATATTCCACCGGCAGCTCGATCCGGCGGTGCACGACCTGAACGGGCTGGTCAAGGCCCTGCCATTCGAGGTGGCTGCGCAGCACGGGGGTCCGGTCGACCACCCGCTGCCAGGCCTGGCCGAGCGCACGCGGGTCGCTCACCCCGGTCAGCCGCAACCTGGCCTGGTCGACGTACGCGCCGCCCTCGGTGTCCACCAGGCTGTGGAAGAGCATGCCGGCCTGCAACGGCGTGAGCGGGTAGATGTCCTCGACCTCGCGCCCGTCCCCGGCCAGCCGGTCCACTGTGGACTGGTCGAGTCCGGCCAGCGGGAAGTCGGACGGGGTGCGGCCACCGGCCCCGGGGGTGGCGCAGTGCGCGACGATCTCCTGGAGGGCTGCGGTCATCCGCTCGGCGACCGCGCGGATGGTCTGCTCCTGGTGGATGTTCGCCGAGTACTGCCAGGACAGGTGCAGCTCGCCGCCGGTGACCGCGCCGACCACGTCGACCAGGTAGGCGCGGGCGGACTCCGGCGCACTGTCGCTGCCGAGGCTCTCGCCCTGGCCACGGACCAGGCCGTCGCCTGCCCCGGCGACCTCGAACTGGCCGTGGTAGTTGAAGCTGATCAGCGGGTCCGGGTCGGCGGCCAGCGGGCTGTCCGCGCGGAGTCGGCGCAGGGCCTCGTAGCTGAGGCCGCGGTGCGGCACGGCGCGGAGGCGTTCCTTGACCGTCTTGAGCACCCTCCCCCAATCGCCGTCCGCGCCGAGCGGGACCGGGAACTGGGTGGTGAACCAGCCGACCGTCCGGGAAAGGTCGACCCCGTCCAGGATCTCCTCCCGGCCGTGGCCCTCCAGCGCGACCAGCACCCGGTCCCGGCCGGTCCAGCCGGTGAGCGCGGCGCCGAGCGCGCTGAGCAGCACGTCGTTGACCTGGGTGCGGTAGACGTCGGGGACCTGGTGCAGCAGCGCGTCCGTGGTGGCCCGGTCGAGCTGGACGGACACGGTGCGGGTGGACTCGGTGGTGTTCTCGCCGTCTCGATCCACCGGCAACTCAGCGTCCACTGTGGACAGTGCGGTCCAGTGTGCGAGGTCGGCGTCGAAGCCACCGCCCGCGGTGTGTTCGGCGAGCAGGTGGGTCCATTCGCGGAAGCCGGTGCCGACCGGGTCCAGCCGGATCGGCTGCCCGGCGACGGCCTGCCGGTAGGCGGTGTCCAGGTCACCGAGCAGTACCCGCCAGGACACGCCGTCCATGACCAGGTGGTGCACCACCAGGAACAGCCGGTCCGCGCCGAAGAGCAGCGCCCGGAACAGCGGTCCGCGCTCCAGGTCAAAATTGGCCTGGGCTTCAGCCGCGGCCTCGGCCAGCGTGGCCGGGTCGTGGCTGGAGAAGAACTCGCCGGACTCGCCGACGTCCTGCCGCCACTCGCCGTTGTGCTCGCTGAACCGGATGCGCAACGCCTCGTGGTGCTCGACCACCGCGGTGAGCGCGGCGCGCAGGGCGGCCGGGTCGGTGTCCGGGGCCAGTTCCAGGTGCATGGACATGGTGAAGTGGTGCCGGTGCGCGGGTTCGGTGGTGAAGAACCAGCGCTGGATCGGCCCCAGCGCGCTGGGGCCGGTCAGCTCGACCCTGGTGCGCGCGGTGTCCTCGGTGCGCACCACGGGGGCCAGTTCGGCGATGGTCTGGTGCAGGAAGATGTCCTTGGAACTCAGCCGCAGCCCGGCCTGCCGGGCCCTGGAGACCACCTGGATGCTCAGGATCGAGTCGCCGCCGAGGCCGAAGAAGTTGTCCGTGACCCCGACCTCGGCCACGCCGAGCACCTCGGCCCACACCGCGGCGAGCTGGCGTTCCACCGGGGTGCGCGGCGCGATCCGGCCGGTGGCCTCGATGTCCGGGGCGGGCAGGGCACGGCGGTCGACCTTGCCGTTGGCGGTGACCGGGAAGCGCTCCAGTGCGACGAACGCGGCGGGCACCATGTAGTCGGGCAGCTGCCCGGCCAGGAACGGACGCAGATCATCCGCGCTGCCCACGGTGTACGCGACCAGGCGCTTGCGGCCCTGGTCGGTGCGGACCTCCACCAGTGCCTCGCTGATCTGCTCGTGCCGCAGCAGCGCGGCCTCGATCTCGCCCAGCTCGATCCGGAAACCGCGCAGCTTGACCTGGTTGTCGATGCGGCCGAGGAACTGGAGCACGCCGTCGGGCAGCCAGCGGACCTGGTCGCCGGTGGCGTACATCCGCGAACCGGGTTCGCCGAACGGGTTGGCCAGGAACACCTCGGCGGTCTGGCCGGGCCGGTTCAGGTAGCCGCGGGCCAGGCCCGCGCCCGCCAGGTGCAGCTGGCCGGGCACGCCGACCGGAACCGGCTGGAGCTGTGCGTCCAGCACGTAGGCGCGCATGCCGTCCAGCGGTCCGCCGATCGGGATCACCGGCGGCACCGAGTCCACAGTGGACATCCGGTGGGTGGTGGCGAAGGTGGTGGTCTCGGTGGGGCCGTAGCCATCGACCACGGTCAGTCCTGGGCAGGCGGCCAGCACCCGGCGCACCGCCTCGGCTGGCACCACGTCGCCGCCGGTCCACACCTCGCGCACGCCGGTGAAGCAGCCGGGGTCCTCCTGGGCGGCCAGCCGGAACAGCCCCGCGGTGAGCCAGAGGCCGGTGACCTGGTAGTCGCGGATGGCGGCGGCGTCCACGTCGCCGGGTGCGGCCACCACCACGGTGCCACCGTTGAGCAGCGGCACCCACAGCTCGTAGGTGGAGGCGTCGAAGGCGGTCGGCGAGTGCAGCAGCACCCGCTCGTGCCCGTCCTGGAACCGGCGGTCGGCGGCCAGTGCGACCACGTCCCGGTGCCGGATCGCCACGCCCTTGGGCACCCCGGTGGAGCCGGAGGTGTGCATGGCGTAGGCGAGGTTGTCCGGGTGCACGATCGGCGCGGCGCGCAGCGGGACCTCGCCGGGCTGGTCTGCGCGCAGGATCTGTCCACTGTGGACGGCGTGGCCGGTCTTCTCCCAGCCGCCGTCGGTGATCAGCACCGGGGCGCCGGTGGCGGCCAGGATCGTGCGCAGCCGGTCCTGCGGGGCGCGGGTGTCCAGCGGCACGTAGGCGCCGCCTGCCTTGAGGACGGCCAGCACCGCGACCACCAGGTCGGCGGAGCGGTCCATCAGCAGCGCGACCGGGGTCTCCACACCGACCCCGGCGGTGCGCAGGCGCTGGGCCAGGCGGTTGGCGCGGGTGTCGAGCGTGGCGTAGCTGAGCCGGTCCGCGCCCGCGATGACCGCGGTGGCCTGCGGGTTGGCCCAGACCTGGGCGGCGAACCGGTCCGGGATGGTGTCGGTCGCGGCTTCCTGGCCGGTGTTGTTCCACTCGGTGAGGATCCGGCGGCGTTCGGCCGGGCCGAGCAGCGGCAGGTCGGCCAGCCGCGCCTCGGTGTCCCTGCCGAGCGCGGTGAGCAGGCGGCCGAGGTGTTCGGCCAGCCGGTCGGCGGTGGCCGGGTCGAACAGGTCGGTGTTGTAGTTGACCGCCAGGTGCAGGCCCTCCGGCGTCGCCACGAACTGGAAGAGCAGGTCGAAGCTGGCCGCCACCACCGGCATCGGCAGCTCCGTCACGGCCAGCTCACCCAGACGCGGCTGCTGGTCGGGGGTGTTCTGCAGCACGATCATGGCCTGGCACAGCGGGGTCCGGCTGGTGTCGCGGGCCGGCTGGAGCTCGTCCACCACCCGCTCGAACGGCAGGTCCTGGTGCGCGAAGGCGTCCAGCACGGTGTCCCTGACCTGCCCGAGGAAACCCGTCACCGACTCGCGTCCGTCCACAGTGGAGCGCAGTACCACGGTGTTGACGAAGAAGCCGACCAGCCGGTCCAGCTCGGCCTGCTCGCGGCCGGAGGTGACCGTGCCCAGCGCGATGTCGGACTGGCCGGACCAGCGGTGCAGCAGCAGCTGGGTGGCCGCGACCAGGGTGGTGAACAGGGTGCCGCCGTGCTGCCGCCCGAGTCCGGTGAGCGTGCCGGTCACCTCGGCGGGCAGCAGGCGTTCGGCGTAGGCGCCGTTGCGGGTCTGCACCGGCGGGCGCGGGCGGTCGGTGGGCAGGTTCAGCGGTTCGACGCCGTCCAGGCGGCTGCGCCAGAAGTCGAGCTGGGACTGGAGCACCTCGCCGGTGAGCTGCTCGCGTTGCCAGGCCGCGAAATCGGCGTACTGCACGGGCAGCGGCGGCAGCTCGGCGCCGGTGTAGGCGGCGTCCAGCTCGGCGGTGAGCACGCCGGTGGACCAGCCGTCGGTGGCGATGTGGTGCACCAGGACCAGCAGCACGTGCTCCTGCCGGCCCAGCCGGTAGAGCCGGGCGCGCAGCACCGGTCCGGCGGCCAGGTCGAACGGGGTGCCCGCCTCGGCGAGCAGGGCCGCGTCCAGGTCGGCCGGGTCGAGGTCGACGACCGGCAGGTCGACCTGGTGCGGGGGCTGGATCAGCTGGCGGCCCTGGCCGTCGACGGTGGTGTAGGTGGTGCGCAGCGGTTCGTGCCGCTCGACCAGCCGGGTCAGCGCGGCGCGCAGGCGGTCGGTGTCGAGCTCGCCGGTCAGGCGCAGCACGATCGGGGACAGGTACTCCAGGCCGCCGGGCTCGAACTGGTCCAGGAACCACAGTCGCTGCTGCGCGAAGGACAGCGGCAGCGCGCCGTCCCTGGGCTGCACCGGAATACCGCTGTCCACAGTGGACCCGTCGGTGGGCAGCACCCGCACCAGGTCGGCGACGGTGGGGCTGGTGAAGACCGCGCGGGGCGCGACCTCGGGACCGAAGAGGGCGCGCAGCCGGGAGATCACCCGGATGCTGAGGATGGAGTCGCCGCCCAGCTCGAAGAAGTTGTCCGTGACCCCGACCTTGGGCAGGCCCAGGACTTCCGCCCAGATCTCCGCGACCTGGCGTTCGTTCTCGGTGCGCGGAGCGACGTGCTCGGCGGCGGTGTACTCGGGGGCGGGCAGCGCGCGCCGGTCCAGCTTTCCGTTGCGGGTCAACGGCAGCGCGTCCAGGGTGACGAACGCGGCCGGGACCATGTAGTCGGGCAGCCGGGCGCCGACGAAGGCGCGCAGGTCGGTCACGGACGGGATCCGGGCCCGCTCGGCTGGGACCAGGTAGGCGACCAGGCGGTTCTCCCTGGCCACCACCGCGACCTCGGCCGCCCAGTCGGCGCCGGCCAGCACGGACTCGATCTCGCCGGGCTCGATCCGGAAACCGCGGATCTTGATCTGGTCGTCGGTGCGGCCCAGGTAGTCCAGCAGGCCGTCCGCGGTCCAGCGGACCCGGTCGCCGGTGGCGTACATCCGGGAACCGGGCGCGCCGAACGGGTTGGCCACGAACCGGTCCGCGGTCAGCCCAGGGCGGTTGAGGTAGCCGCGGGCCACCTGCTCCCCCGCCACGTACAGCTCACCCGGCACGCCGACCGGCACCGGGTTCAGGCCGCTGTCCAGCACGTAGGCCTGGAGGTTGCGGCCGGGCCGGCCGATCACCGGGCCGGCGGCGGCGTCGAGGCGGCAGTAGACCGCGTCGACCGCGCATTCGGTGGGGCCGTAGTAGTTGTAGCTGGTGGTCTCCGGCGCGGCGGCCAGCTCCCGCCACAGCGCGGCGCCGGTGGCCTCGCCGCCGAGCATCAGCACCCTGGGGCGGTGCCGGGGATCGGTGAGCAGCCCGGCCGGGAGCAGCTGCTGCACGTAGGACGGGGTGAGGTCGAGGAAGTCGATCCGGTTGGCCGCCACGTAGTCCACCAGGGCGCGCGGGTCCAGGCGGGTGTCCTCGTCGATGAGGTGCAGCTCGTGGCCGCAGGCCATGCCGAGCAGGCCCTCCCACGAGGTGTCGAAGGAGAACACCGCGGTCAGCGCGATCCTGGCGGGCTGCCCGCCGGTCTCCGGGTAGAACAGCTCGGCGGCGTGGTCGTGCAGCAGGTTCGCCAGCTGGCGGTGCTCGATCAGCACGCCCTTGGGGCGGCCGGTGGAGCCGGAGGTGTAGATCACGTACGCCGGGCTGGCCGGGTCGATCCGCACCCCGGGGTCGGTCTCCGGCCGGCCGGTGAGGTCGGTGGCGGCGAGCAGGTCGTCGGTGAGCACCAGCACCGGGTTGGCGTCGCTGAGCAGGAACTCGATTCGGTCGACCGGCTGGTCGGGGTCCACCGGCAGGTAGGCGGCGCCGGTCTTGAGCACCGCGAGCAGCGCCACCACGAACTCGGCGGTGCGCGACATCCGCAGTGCCACCAGGCGTTCCGGTCCCGCGCCCAGGCCGATCAGGTGGTGGGCCAGGCGGTTGGCCCGCGCGTTCAGCTCGGCGAAGGTGTACCTGGTGTCGCCGAAGACCAGCGCGGTGCGGCCGGGGAACTCCTCGGCCCTGGTCTGGAAGGACTCCGGGTACAGCTGGCCGTTGGTGACCAGCGCGGTGTCGTTCCACCTCCTCAGCGTGGTGGTCCGTTCCTGCTCGGTGAGCCAGGGCACCTGGCCGACCGGTCGGTCGGGGGCGCTGCCGAACTCGGTGAGCAGCAGGGCCAGCCGGTCCGCGATGTCCTTGGCGGTGGCCGGGTCGAACAGCTGGGGATCGTAGGAGAGCTCGAACTTGAGGCGGTCCAGCAGGTACGCGCTCAGGGTGAGCGGGAAGCTGGTGGTGTCCACCGCCTTGACCGAGCGGATGCGCAGCCCGGTCTCGTCCACGGCCTTGTCGTCGAAGGGGTAGTTCTCGAACACCACGATGCTGTCGAACAGCGTGCTGCCGCCGGGCAGGTCGCTGTAGGAGCGCAGCTGGGCCAGCGAGACGAAGTCGAACCGGCGTGACTCGGTCTGCCCGGCCTGCAAGGCGCGCAGCCAGCTCAGCAGGTCCTGTCCACTGTGGACGTCGACCCTGGTGGGCACGGTGTTGATGAACAGGCCCACCATCGACTCGACCCCGGGCAGCTCGGCCGGCCTGCCGGAGACGGTGGTGCCGAAGACGATGTCGCGCTGGCCGCTGTACCGGGACAGCAGCAGCGCCCAAGCGCCCTGGACCAGGGTGTTGACGGTGAGCCCATTGGCCTTGGCCAGCGCGCTGAGCGTGGCGGACTGCTCGGCGGAGAGTTCGAGCTCGAGAAGTTCGGCGGACTCGGCGGCGTGGTTCGGTCCTGGCTGGCGGTCCACCGGCAGCGGGGTCGGACTGGTGAACCCGGCCAGCACGGACCGCCAGTGCGCCTCGGCGGCGGCGGGGTCCTGCTGGTCCAGCCACTGGAGGTAGTCGCGGAAGGGCCTGCGGGCAGGCAGTTCCGGCGCGGCGCCGGTGATCTGGCCCGCGTACTGGGTGCAGACCTCGGCGAAGACCTGGCCGAGGCTCCAGCCGTCGAGCAGGATGTGGTGGAAGCTCCACACCAGCACCACCTCGTCCGCGCCGGTGCGGGCCAGGGTGAGGCGCAGCAGCGGCGGGGCGGTGAGGTCGATGGCCGCGGCCCGGTCGGCCGCCACGATCCGGTCCAGCTCCCGTGCGCGGTCCACTTCGGACAGTGCGCGCAGGTCGTGCCGGGCGATGGGCAGCGGCACCTGCCGGTGCACCACCTGGAGCGGCTGGGGCACGCCCTCCCAGACCAGCGCGCTGCGCAGGATCGGGGTCCGGTCCACCACCAGCTGCCAGGCGCGGGCCAGCGCGTCCACGTCGGTGACCCCGGCCAGGTCCATCCTGGCCTGGTCGAAGTAGGCGCCGCGGTCGGCGTCGACCAGGCTGTGGAAGAGCATGCCGGCCTGCAACGGCGTGAGCGGGTAGACGTCCTCGACCTCGCGGCCGTCCCCGGCCAGTCTGTCCACAGTGGACTGGTCGAGTCCGGCAAGCGGGAAGTCCGAGGGGGTGCGGCCGCCGGCGCCGGGGGTGGCGCAGTGCTCGGTGATCCCGCGGAGCGCGTCCATCATCCTCTCGGCGAGGTCGCGGATGGTGCGCTCCTCGTGCACGTTGGCCGAGTAGAGCCAGGTGAGCTCCAGCTCGCCGCCGTCGACCAGCCCGGCGATGTCGATCAGGTGCGTGCGGGTCTCCTCGGCGGCCTGGTCCCGGCCGAGCGGGGTTGCCCTGCCCTGCACCAGGTGCTGTGGGTTCGCGGTGCCGGAGTCCCACTGGCCGTGGTAGTTGAAGCTGATCCGCGGCGTGGGGCCGTCGGCGAGCGGGCTGTCCGGGGTGAGGTAGCGCAGCGCGCCGTAGGACAGGCCGCGGTGCGGCACCGCGCGGAGCTGTTCCTTGACCGACTTGAGCACCACGCCCCAGTCGTGCTCGGCGGGCAGGGTCAGCGCGAGCGGGAACTGGGAGGTGAACCAGCCGACCGAGCGGGACAGGTCGATGCCGTCCAGGATCTCCTCGCGGCCGTGGCCCTCCATGGCCAGCAGCGCGCCGGAGCGGCCGCTCCACTCGGCCAGCACGTGCCCGAGCGCGCTGAGCAGCACGTCGTTGACCTGGGTGCGGTAGACCTCCGGCACGTCCTGGAGCAGGGCGCGAGTGGTGGCCTCGTCCAGCCGGACCGAGACGGATTTGGTGCTGGCCACGGTGTTCGCGCCGGGCCGGTCGATCGGCAGGTCCGCCTCGACCGCGCCGAGCTGTCCGGTCCAGTAGGCGAGGTCGGCGTCCAGGCCACCGGCGGTGACGTGCTCGATGAGCTTGTGCGACCAGTGGGTGAACGGGGTGCTGACCGGATCCAGCGTGATCGGCTGACCCGCCTTGGCCTGGCGGTAGCCGGACTCCAGGTCGCCGAGCAGGATGCGCCAGGACACGCCGTCGACCACCAGGTGGTGCACGGCGAGGAAGAGCTGTGGGGCGCGGTCCTGGCCGAGGGTGAACAGCACCGCGCCGAGCAGCGGGCCGCTGCCGGGGTGCAGGTCGGTCTGCACAGTCAGCGCCTCGGCGTCCATCGCGCCCTGCTGATCGTCCACTGTGGACACGTCGACCACGCGGAACACGGGCTGTGGTTCGGTCTCGACGGTGTCCTGCTGCCATTGACCGTCCACCAGCGCGAAGCGCAGGCGCAGCGAGTCGTGGTGCCGCACCAGGGCTTCGATGGCCTGGCCCAGTGCGGTGGCGTCGGTGTCCCTGGCCAGTTCCAGGGTCATGGACATGCTGAAGTGCGGCTGTGCGCCGTGTTCGGCGAAGAACCAGCGCTGGATCGGGGTGAGCGGGGCCGGTCCCTCGATGATCTCCACCGGGGTCTCTTCGGCGGCGGCCAGGTTCGGCACCGCGCTGACCAGTTCGGCGATGCTCTGGTGCAGGAACACGTCCTTGGAGCTCAGGCGGAGTCCGGCGCGGCGAGCGCGGGAGACCACCTGGATGCTCAGGATCGAGTCGCCGCCGAGGGAGAAGAAGTTGTCCCGCAGGCCGACCCGCTCGACGCCGAGCACCTCGGCCCACACCTCGGCCAGCACGCGCTCGGTCTCGGTGACCGGGGCGACGTACTCCCGGCTGGTGGCCTCGGCCTCGGGGGCGGGCAGGGCGCGGCGGTCGATCTTGCCGTTGGCGGTCAGCGGCAGCGCGGGGAGCTCGACGAAGGCCGAGGGCACCATGTACTCGGGCAGCCCGGCCCGCAGGTGCTCGCGCAGGTCCGGGAGGTCGGTGCCGACCAGGTAGGCGACCAGGCGCTTCTGGCCGTTGTCGGTGCGCACGACCACCACGGCCTCGGTAACGGACTCGTGCGCGGTGAGCGCGGCTTCGATCTCACCCAGCTCGATCCGGAAACCGCGCAGCTTGACCTGGTCGTCGGCGCGACCGAGGAACTCCAGGTCTCCGTTGCCGTTCCAGCGCACGGTGTCACCGGTGCGGTACATCCGGGTGCCGGGTGCGCCGAACGGGTCGGCGAGGAAGCTGCTCGCGGTCAGGCCGGGGCGGTCCAGGTAACCGCGGGCCAGGCCCTCGCCCGCCAGGTACAGCTCACCGGGGATGCCGACGGGCTGCGGGTTGAGGTGGGCGTCGAGCACGTAGACCCGCATGTTGTCCAGCGGGCGGCCGATCGGCACCGTGTCCGGCACCGAGTCCACTGTGGACATCTGGTGCAGGGTCGCGTAGGTGGTGGCTTCGGTGGGGCCGTAGGCGTCGCTGAGCCGCAACCCTTCGCAGGCGGCGAGCACCCGGCGGACCGCGGCGGCAGGCACGACGTCGCCGCCGGTCCACACCTCGCGCGCACCGGCGAAGCAGCCGGGATCTTCCTGTGCGACCAGGCGGAACAGGCCGGCGGTGAGGAACATGCCGGTGACGCCGCGCTCACCGATCATCTGGCGGATCAGGTCGGCATCCACGTCGCCGGGCGGTGCGATCACGGTCTGGCCGCCGGAGAGCAGCGGCACCCACAGCTCGTAGGTGGAGGCGTCGAAGGCGCTCGGCGAGTGCAGCAGCACCCGCTCGTGCCCGCCCTCGAAGCGGTGTTCCCGCACCAGGGCCACGATGTCCCGGTGGCAGACCGCGACGCCCTTGGGGCGGCCGGTGGAGCCGGAGGTGAACATGACGTAGGCCAGGTTCGCCGGGTCGACCGGCACGGCGGGCGGGGTGGCGCTGTGCGCGGTGTAGTCGCCGTCGACCAGCTCGATGTGTCCACTGTGGACATCAGTGGCGGTGGCGTACCAGGTCTGATCGGTGAGCAGCACCTCGGCGTGTGCCTCGGTGAGCACCATGCGCAGTCGGTCCGCGGGTGCTCGCTGGTCCAGCGGCACGTAGGCCGCGCCTGCGATGAGCACGGCCAGTTCGGCGACCGCGAGTTCGACCGAGCGTTCGACCAGCACGCTGACTCGCTGCTCCGGCCGCACGCCGAGCGCGATCAGCCGGTGTGCCAGGCGGTTCGCCCGTTCGGCCAGTTCGCCGCGGGTGACGGTGCCGTGGTCGGTGACCAGTGCGACGGCGGCCGGGTCGAGCCGGACCTGCTCGGCGAACAGCGCGGGCACGGTGCCGGTGGGCAGCTCGGTGGCGGTGTCGTTCCACTCCACGAGCAACTGGTGGCGTTCGTCGCCGGACAACAGGGAAAGCTCGCGCAGCGGCCGGTCGGGGTGCGCGACGACCTCGGTGACCAGGCGGACCAGGTGGCCGGTCATCCGCTCGATGGTGCTGGCCTCGAACAGGTCGGTGTTGTACTCGAACACCCCGGCCAGGCCGTCCGGGCCTTCCTCGAACTCAGCGGTGATGTCGAAGTTGGCCGTGCTACGGGTCAGCGAGATCGGCTCGGCTTCGAGCCCCGCGAACTGCGGCGTCTCGCCCTGGGCGTTCTGCAACAGCACCATCACGTCGAACAGCGGGTTGCGGCTCAGGTCCCGCTCGCCACCGACCGCGTCCACCAAGCGATCGAACGGGGCTTCGTCGTGGGCGAAGGCGTCCAGCACGGTGTCCTTGACCGCGGCCAGCAGCTCACGGAAGCTCCGCTGTTCGTCCATAGTGGACCGCAGCACCACCGTGTTGACGAAGAAGCCGACCAGCTTGGCCAGCTCGGGCCGGTTGCGCCCCGCGGTGACGGTGCCGATCGCGATGTCCCGCTGCCCGGAGTAGCGGGCGAACAGCAGCTGGGTGGCGGCCACGATCGCGGTGTACAGCGTGGTCTCGTCGGCGCGGGCCAGCTCGGCGAACCTGGCGCTGACCTCGGCGGGGAAGGCGAACTCGTGCCGCGCGCCAGCCGTGGTGCGCACCGCCGGGCGGGGCCGGTCAGTGGGCAGGGCAAGGGGTTCGACGCCACTGAGCCTGGCCGTCCAGTGCGCGAGCTCCTTGTCCAGCGCCTCCCCGGCGAGCCGGTTTCGCTGCCAGACCGCGAAGTCGGCGTACTGGATCGGCAGTTCGGGCAGCTCGGTCTCACCCGCGTAGCTGGCGGCCAGCTCGCCGCCGAGCACGCCCATGGACCAGCCGTCGATGACGATGTGGTGCGCGGCCAGCAGCAGCACGTGGTCCTGCGCGCCCAGCTCGAACAGGGTGGCCCGGAACAGCGGGCCGCGGCGCAGGTCGAACGGCCGGGCGTACTCGGCGGCCAGCAGCTCGGGCAGCTGGTCCTCGTCGGTCCTCGCGGTGGCCAGGGTGACGTCCTGGTGCGGGTGGGTGATCTGCACGCCGCGGCCGTCCACCTCGTCGAAGGTGGTGCGCAGCGACTCGTGCCGGGCGACCAGCGCGGACACCGCCTCGGCCAGCTTTGTTACATCGAGGGGTCCGCGCAGGCGCAGGGCGAGCGCGCTGTTGTACTCGGCGCCGCCGGGCTGGAACTCGTGCAGGAACCACAGCCGCTGCTGGGCGAAGGACAGCAGTAACGGCGCACCGGTGCGCTCGGCCGGCGGGATGGTGTCGGCGCGCTCGGCCTTGCCTGCCAGGCGTTTGCGCATCAGCTCCTGCAGGTGCGCGGGCAGGGCGGCGGTGCGGCTCTGTTTCGACGACGGCATCGCTGGTGGTCCCCCTTCAGAGTTCGCTGTCGGTGCCGTCACCGAAGGCGAGGCGTTCGAGTTCGGCGAGGATCTTCTCCTCCACCAGCTCAGCCAGTCCGGCGACCGTGCGGGCGGTCAGCACGTCCTTGGGCGTGAGGGTGAGGTCGAAGGCGTCCTTGGTCTTGGCGGTGATCTGCAGGCTGCGCACGGAGTCGCCACCGAGGTCGAAGAAGCTGTCCTCGATGCCGACCCGGTCCAGGCCGAGCACCTCGGCCCAGATCTCGGCGAGCACCTGCTCGGTCTCGGTCTCCGGCGCGACGTAGCCGGTCTGCCCGACCAATCCGGCGGTCGGCGCGGGCAGCGCGCGGCGGTCGAGCTTTCCGTTGGGTGTCAACGGCAGCGCGTCCAGGGTGACGAAGGCGGCAGGCACCATGTAGTCGGGCAGCCGCCCGGCCAACCTCGCCCGCAGCTCCGGCACGCTCGGGATCTCCCCCACCAGGTAGGCGACCAGGCGCTTGGCCCCGTCGTCCTCCCTGGCGATGACCACCGCCTCGGTGACGCCGTCCTGTTGGCGCAGCAGGGTTTCGATCTCGCCGGGCTCGATCCGGAAACCGCGGATCTTGACCTGCTGGTCGGCCCGGCCGAGGAACTCCAGCTGCCCGTCCGCGCGCCAGCGGGCCAGGTCGCCGGTGCGGTACATCCGCTCGCCGGGTGCGCCGAACGGATTGGGCGGGAAGCGGTCCGCGGTCAGGCCGGGCCGGTTCAGGTACCCGCGGGCCAGGCCCCCGCCGGCGACGTACAGCTCACCGGGCACACCGACCGGGACGGGGTTGAGGTCGGCGTCGAGCAGGTGCACCCTGGTGTTGCGGATCGGCCGGCCGATCGGCGGATTCCCGCCAGGGGTCAGCGGATCGCTCCACGTGGTGACCACAGTGGACTCGGTCGGACCATAAGAGTTGATCATCCGGCGGCCGGGCGCCCACCGGTCGACCAGCTCCGCGGTGCAGGCGTCGCCACCGACGACCACGGTCCGGAAGTCCGGCAGCGCGACGCCGTCCGGGATGGTGGCCAGCGCCACCGGCGGGATCAGCGCGTGCGTGACCCGGTGCTCGTCCAGCACCTCGGCCAGGTGCTCGCCGAGCAGTGAGCCTTCCGGCGGCACCACCAGCGCGGCACCGGCGGGCAGCGACATGCAGAGTTCGAGCACCGAGGCGTCGAAGCTGGGTGAGGAGAACTGGAGCACCCGGTCACCTGGATTCACTTGGTAGTGCTCGATTTCGGCGGCGGAGAAGCTGGCCAGTCCGGCATGCGTGACCACCACACCCTTGGGCTTGCCGGTGGAGCCGGAGGTGTAGATGACGTAGGCGGGGTGTTCCGGGCGCAGCGGCGCGATCCGGTCCGCGTCGGCCGGGGCGTGCGTGCTCGTGCCCTGCTCGGCCAGGAACTCCTGGTCGATCACCAGCACCGGCTTGGCGTCGGTGAGCATGAACTCGATGCGCTCCGGCGGGTAGTTCGGATCCACCGGCAGGTAGGCGCCACCGGCCTTGAGCACCGCGAGCTGGGCGATGACGATCTCCACCGAGCGCGGCAGCCGCAGCGCGACGATGGTCTCCGGGCCGACGCCGAGCCCGATCAGCCGGTGCGCCAACCGGTTCGCCCGCTGTTCCAGGCCGGCGAAGGTGATCTCACCGTCGCCGACGATCAGCGCGGCCGCGTCCGGGGTCCGCTCGACCTGGGCCTGGAACAGTTCCGGGAACACCGTCGGCGCGGTGTCGTGCGCGGTGTTGTTCCAGGCGGCCAGCTGCTCGCGTTCGGCAGCGCCGAGGATGTCCAAGCGGGCCAACGGTTCCGCGTTGTCGGCGGCAAGACCGCGCAGCACCTCGGTGAGGTGCCCGGCCATCCGCTCGATGGTGCCGGGCTCGAACAGGTCCGGGTCGTAGCCGAACTCCAGGTGGAACTGCTTGCCGGGCGAGACGACCAGGCTGATCGGGTAGTTGGTGGTCTCGATGGCTTCCAGCTCGCGGACGCCGAGGCCGTTGGCGGCGGCCACCTCGTCGTTGATCGGGTAGTTCTCGAAGACCACGATGCTGTCGAACAGCTCGGTGCCGCCCTCGACCTGGCTCCAGGACTGGAGCTGGGACAGGGCCACGAAGTCGAACCGCCGCGACTCGGCCTGCGCCGCCTGGAGCTCCTGCAGCCACTCGACCGGGTCGGCGGCCGGGTCGACGGTGAGCCGGACCGGCAGGGTGTTGATGAAGATGCCGGTGATGTCCTCGCCGCCGGGCAGATCCGCCGGACGGCCGGAAACCGTTGCGCCGAAACAGACATCGCGCTGCCCGCTGTACCGCGACAGCAGCAGGGCCCACGCGCCCTGCACCACCGCGTTGAGGGTGAGCCGGTGCCGCTTGGCGAACTCGTACAGCCTGCTCGCTTCGGTCTCCTGGAGCGCGAAGCCGGTCCAGGTGGAGGAGCGGGTGTTGTGACCGGCGGGCCTGGGCTGGTCCAGCGGCAGCGGGGTCGGGGTGTCGAACCCGGCGAGCACCTCCCGCCAGTACCGCTCGGCCTGGGTGTGGTCCTGGGCGTCGAGCCAGCGCAGGTACTCGGCGAACGGACGGCGGCTGGGCAACGGGTGCCCGGCGTGCGCGGCGAAGACGTCGGAGAGCACCTGGAAGACGCTCCAGCCGTCCAGCAGCACGTGGTGGAAGGTCCACACCACCTGCACCGAGCTCTCGGACAGCCTGGCCAGGGTGACCCGCAGCAGCGGTGCCTCGGTGAGGTCGAGCCCGGTGGCGCGGTCGCGCTCCAGCAGTTCGGCCAGCGCGGCCTTCCGGTCCTTTTCGGACAGTGCGGTCCAGTCCAGGTGGGTGACCGGCAGCTGAACCTTGGCCTGCACGATCTGGAGCGGAGCAGGCACGCCGGACCAGACGATCCGGCTGCGCAGCACCGGGGTGCGGTCCACCACCTGCTGCCAGGCGGCGGCCAGGCGGTGCGGGTCGGTGACGCCGTCGAGCACGAACTTGGCCTGCTCGAAGTAGACGCCCTGCTCCTGCTGGGACAACCCGTGGAAGACCATGCCGGCCTGCATCGGGGTCAGCGGGTAGATGTCCTCCACCTCGCCGTCGGCCAACCTGTCCACTGTGGACTGGTCCAGCTTGGCCAGCGGGAAGTCCGAGGGCGTGCGGCCACCCGCGCCGGGCTGGGCGCAGTGCGCGATGATCTCGCGCAGGGCCGCGCGCAGCCGGTCGGCGAGACTGCTGACGGTGGCTTCGGTGTGCAGGTTGGCGGAGTAGAACCAGGTGAGCTGGAGCCGTTTCTCCGCCACCGCCCCGACGATGTCGAACACCCGGTCCCGCTCGCCGCCGAGGCTGACATCGGACTGGATCCCGCTGCTGCCCCGGACGAGTCCGCCACCGGTGCCGGACTCGAACTGGCCGAGGTAGTTGAAGCTGACCGGCGCGGGCGCGGCAGCGGGCAGCCGATCGGTGAGCCACCGCAGCGCCCCGTACCCGAGCCCACGCCCGGGAATCGCCCGCAGCTGTTCCTTCACCGCCTTGAGAGTGGTCGACCACTCACAGTCCGGTGTGGACAGCGCGACCGGGAACATGGTGGTGAACCAGCCGACCGTTCGGGAGAGGTCCACCCCGGCGAACAGATCCTCGCGGCCGTGACCCTCCAGGTCGATCAGCAACCGGTCCCGCCCGGTCCACTCGGCGAACACCCGCCCGAGCGCGCTCAGCAGGACGTCGTTGATCTGGGTGCGGTAGACCGGCGGCACGTCCTGGAGCAGGGCGCGGGTGTCGGCCTCGTCCAGCTCGACGGTGACGGAGGCGGTGGAGGCGGTGGTGTTGGGACCGGTGGCGTCTCTTGGAATATTCGTTTCGAGGTTCGCGCTGGTCCAGTGCGCGAGCTCGTGGTCGAAGCCGCCGGCGCGGGCGTGCTCGGTCAGGCGGTGGGACCAGTCGCGGAAGGAGGTGGTCTTGCGTCCGATGTGGACGGTCTGGCCGTCGACGGCTTGACGGTAGGCGGTTTCGAGGTCTTCGAGCAGGATGCGCCAGGAGACGCCGTCGATGGCGAGGTGGTGGACGCAGAGGCGTAGTTGGGTGCCGGTGCGGTGGGCGCGGAGCAGGGGGGCGGGGCTGCTCAGGTCGAAGGCACCGAGGGAGTGAGTGGTCAACCACTCAGGTTCGGTGGCGGGCGTCGCGGGGGCTTCGGCGGTCCCGGCGTGGGGGCTGGCGGCGGTCGAGACGGTGGGGGTGGCGGCGGTCGCTGCCGTCCCGGCGGGGGCGACAGTTGCAGCGGTCGCAGCGGTCCCGGCGGAGGCGACAGTCGCAGCCGTCGCAGCGGTCCCGGCGGAGGCGACAGTCGCAGCCGTCGCAGCGGTCCCGGCGGAGGCGACAGTCGCAGCGGTCCCGGCGGAGGCGGCAGTCGTGGCCGTCGCGGCGGGAGCGGCAGTCGCAGCCGTCGCAGCGGTCCCGGCGGAGGCGACAGTTGCAGCCGTCCCGGCGGAGGTGGCAGTCGTGGCCGTCCCGGCAGTCGCGGCGGGAGCGGCGGGAGCGGCAGTCGCAGCCGCCGCAGCGGTCCCGGCGGCGGCGACAGTTGCAGCCGTCCCGGCGGAGGTGCCAGTCGCGGCGGTGAGATTGGCAGCGGTCGGAGCCTCAGCGGCGGCAGTCGAAGCAGTCGCGGCGCGGGTCGCGGCGGGCGTGGCTGCCTGGCCGTCGGGTGCCGGGGCCGCGTTGGCTGCTGCGACCGAGTTGTTGTGTTGCCGCCAGCCGCCTGCCTCGCGGGTGAAGCTCAACCGGAGCGCGTCGTGGTGCCGGATCAGCTCGGCCAGCGCGACCCGCAGCGCCGCCTCGTCCACCGCCGGGTCCAGTTCCAGCGTCATCGCCTGGTTGAAGTGCCCCGGCTCCGGTGCCCCGGCGAAGAACCAGTGCTGGATCGGGGTCAGCGGCACCTCGCCGACGACCTCGCCCTGTTCCGCGGTGTCCGGTTCGGCCTCGGCGACCAGCACCGCCAGCTCGGCGACCGTCTGGGCGCGGAACAGGTCCCTCGGCATCAGGCCCAGGCCTGCTTGGCGGGCGCGGGAGGTGACCTGGATGCTCAGGATCGAGTCGCCGCCCAGGGCGAAGAAGTTGTCCTGGGCGCCGACTCTGGGCAGGCCGAGGACTTCGGCCCAGACCTGGGCGAGGGTCTGCTCCGTCTCGGTGCGGGGGGCGACGTAGCCGGTTTGGGCCAGGGCGGCGAAGTCGGGGGCGGGCAGGGCGCGGCGGTCGAGTTTGCCGTTGCGGCTCAGGGGGAGGTGGTCGAGCAGCAGGAAGGCGGCCGGGACCATGTAGTCGGGGAGTTGCGCGGCCAGGGTGTCCTTGATCTTGACGGGGTCCAGGCCGGTGCCGACCAGGTAGGCGACCAGGCGCTTGACCCCCTGGTCGGTGCGGGCCAGGACCACGGCCTCGGCGACGCCGGGCTGGGTGGTCAGCAACGCTTCGATCTCGCCCAGCTCGATGCGGAAGCCGCGGATCTTGACCTGTTCGTCGGCCCGGCCCACGAACTCCAGCACGCCGTCGGCGGTCCAGCGCACCACGTCGCCGGTGCGGTACATCCGCGTCCCCGCCGGGCCGAAGGGGTTTGCCAGGAAGCGGTCGGCGGTCAGGGCGGGGCGGTTGAGGTAGCCGCGGGCCAGGCCCTCGCCTGCCAGGTGCAGCTCACCGGCGATGCCGGGCGGGACCGGGTTCAGGTCCGCGTCGAGCACGTAGGCCCGCATGTTGTCCTGCGGGCGGCCGATCGGGATCTGGGCCGGCACCTCGCTGCCCGCCGGAATGCGGTGGTGGGTGGCGAAGGTGGTGGTTTCGGTGGGGCCATATCCGTCCACAATGGACAGTCTAGGACAGGCGGCCAGCACCCGGCGGACCGCGCCGGCCGGGACCACGTCGCCGCCGGTCCAGACCTCGCGGACGCCGTGCAGGCAGTCCGGGGCGTCCTGGGCCAGCAGGCGGAACAGGCCCGCGGTGAGCCAGAGACCGGTGATGCCGTGCTCGGTGACCAGGCGGCGCAGGGTGTCCACGTCCAGGTCGCCGGCGGGGGCGACGATCACGCGGTCGCCGTTGAGCAGCGGCACCCACAGCTCGTAGGTGGCGGCGTCGAAGGCGGTGGGCGAGTGCAGCAGCACCCGCTCGTGCGCGCCGCCGCGGAAGCAGCGGTCGTGGGCCAGGGCGAGCACGTCCCGGTGCCGGACCGCCACGCCCTTGGGGGTGCCGGTTGAGCCCGAGGTGTACATGACGTAGGCGAGGTTCTCGCCGTCGACCGTGACCGCGGGGGGCTCGACCGGGCCGTCCAGCGGCTCGTCGATGCGGGCCGTGTGTCCACTGTGGACCTCGTCGGCAGTCGACGCCCAGTGCCGGTCGGTGAGCAGGATGGTGGCGCCGGACTCGGCGAGCACCAGGCGGAGGCGGTCGGCGGGGGCGCGCAGGTCGAGTGGGACGTAGGCGCCGCCTGCCTTGACGATGGCCAGTTCGGCCACGACCAGGTCCGGGGAGCGCTCGGCGAGCAGACCGACCGGCTGGTCGGGACGCAGGCCGAGGTCGAGCAGGCGGTGGGCCAGGCGGTTGGCCCTGGCTTCCAGGTCGGCGTAGGTGAGGTGGCCGCCGTCGAAGGCCAGTGCGACGGTCTGCGGGGTGCGGGTGGCCTGGGCGGTGAACAGCTCGCCGAGAGAGCCGGCAGGCAGCTCGGTGCCGGTGTCGTTCCAGGTTTCCAGGACGCGGTGGCGTTCGGCCTCGGTGAGCACCGGCAGCTGGGCCGGGGTGCGCTCCGGGTCGCGGGCGATGCCGGAAAGCAGCAAGGCCAAGCGGTCGGCCATGGCCTGCACGGTGTCCGCGTCGAACAGCTCGGGGTCGTAGTCCAGGGCGAAGGAGAGTTGCTCGCCGGGTGAGACGACCACGCTGAGCGGGTAGTTGGTCGGCTCCTCGTCGCGGGACTCGGCCATGGTCAGGCCGGTGGCGGCGATCGCGGCCGGATCGAACGGGTAGTTCTCGAACACCACGATGCTGTCGAACAGGCCGGTGCCGCCGGGCAGGTTCAGCCAGCCCTGCAGCTGGGCCAGCGAGACGAAGTCGAACCGCCGGGACTCCGCCTGCGCCGCCTGCAGCTCGCGCAGCCAGGGCAGCAGCGGCTGTCCACTGTGGACGTCGACCCTGGTGGGGATGGTGTTGATGAACAGGCCCACCATCGACTCCACCCCGGTCAGCTCGGCCGGGCGGCCGGAGACGGTGGTGCCGAAGACGACCTCGGACTCACCGCTGTACCGGGACAGCAGCAGGCCCCAGGCCCCCTGGAAGACGGTGTTGAGGGTGAGGCCGCCGTGCTGGGCCACCTCGCGCAGCCGCGCGGTGTCCGAGCTGGTCAGCTGGGCCCGGACGGTCCCGGAAGACGCGGCGCGGTGCGCCTCCCGGGACTGCCGGTCGAACGGCAACGGCGTAGGAGTGCTGAAGCCGTCGAGTGCCTGCCGCCAGTACTCGGCGGCCTGGTCGGCGTCCTGCTGGGCGAGCCAGTCGAGGTAGTCGCGGAACGGCCTGCGGGACACCGGTTCCAGGGCAGCGCCGCCAGTGAGCGCGGCGTAGCGGGCGCACACCTCGCCGAAGGTCTGCGCGGCGCTCCAGCCGTCCAGCAGCACGTGGTGGAAGGTCCAGACGAGCAGGACCTCGTGGTCCGACAAGGTGATCACCGCGATGCGCAGTAGCGGCGCGGTGGTCAGGTCGAAGCCCTGGGCGCGGTCCTCATCGAGCAGCTCGCGCAGTGCGGTCTCGGTGTCGGTCCGCCCGGTCCAGTCGAGCAGGCGGGTGGGAACCGTGACGGTGCTGGGCACGACCTGAAGAGGCTCGGTGACGCCCTCCCAGACGATCCGGCTGCGCAGCACCGGGTTGTGGTCCACGGTCTGCTGCCAGGCTGCGGCGAAGGCGGCCGGGTCGGTGACGCCGGTGAGTCGCAGCTGCACCTGGTTGAAGTAGGCGGTGCTCGCCTCGCCCATCAGGCTGTGGAACACCATGCCTGCCTGCATCGGGGTCAGCGGGTAGATGTCGGCGACTTCGGTGCCGTCGCCGACCAGTGTGTCCACTTCGGACTGGGAGATTCGGGCCAGCGGGAAGTCCGACGGCGTGCGGCCACCCGCTCCGGGCTCGGCGCAGTGCGCGACCAGCTCGCGCAACGCGGTGGCGAAACGCTCGGCGAGGTGGCGGATGGTGGTCTCGGTGTGGCAGCCCTCGGCGTAGGCGAAGGTGAAGGTCAGCCGCCGGGACTCGACGCTGCCGATGACGTCAAGCAGGTGCGGGCGCTGGTTGGCCGGACCGGCCTCGCCGCCGAGGCCCTCGGGCAGTCCGGCGATCAGGCCATCCGTCTCTTGTGGACGGTCGAACTGGCCGAGGTAGTTGAAGCTGACCAGCGGCGCGGGCTGGGCGGGCAACCGGTCGGTGAGGTGGCGCAGCACGCCGTAGCCGAGGCCGCGGCGCGGGATCGCGCGCAGCTGCTCCTTGACCGCCTTGAGCGCCTCGCCCCAGCCCAGGCCGCGGTGGCCGGGCAGGGCGATCGGGAACATGGTGGTGAACCAGCCGACCGTGCGGGACAGGTCGATGTCGCCGCCGAGGTCCTCCCGGCCGTGGCCCTCCAGGTCGAGCAGCACCCGGTCCCGGCCGGCCCACTCCCCCAGCACCCGGCCGAGCGCGGTGAGCAACACGTCGTTGACCTGGGTGCGGTAGACCGGCGGCACGTCCTGGAGCAGCGCGCGGGTGGTCCCCTCGTCCAGCTCGACGGTCAGGTTCCGGCCGCCGGCCACGGTGTTCTCGCCGGTGCCGTCGACCGGGATGGCCGGGTCGGCGGTGATGCCGGTCCAGTAGGGCAGTTCCGCGTCGAACTCGCCGTCCTGGGCCAGTGCGGTCAGCTTCCGGGCGAAGTCGCGGAAGGAGGTGGTCTTGGCCGCGAGCCGGACCGGGTTGCCCGCGCGCAGCTGGCGGTAGGCGGTGTCCAGGTCCTCCAGCAGGATGCGCCAGGACACGCCGTCGACCAGCAGGTGGTGCACGGCCAGGAACAGCTGGTTGTCGGCCAGCAGCACGGCCTTGAGCAGCGGCCCGTGTTCGAGGTCGAACCCGGTGTGGTCCGCCGCGCCGCCGAGCTGGAGCAGAGTGGCCGGGGCCTCGGCGTGCTGCTGCCTACCCCCGGTGAAGCGCAGGCGGAGCGCGTCGTGCTGGCGCACCAGCGCGCACAGCGCCTGGTCGAGCAGCTCCGGGTCGGGGCGCTCGGTCAGGTCGAGCAGCACGGACTGGTTGAAGTGCGCCGGGTCCGCGGTCTGGGTGGCGAAGAACCAGTGCTGGATCGGGGTGAGCGGGGCGTCCCCGGTGACTGGGCCCTGCTCGATGACCGGCTGGGTGGTCTCGGTGGCGGTGGCGGCCAGTCCGGCGACCGTGGGCGTGCGGAACAGGTCCCGTGGCATCAGGCCGATGCCGGCCTGGCGGGCGCGGGAGACGACCTGGATGCTGACGATCGAGTCGCCGCCCAGCTCGAAGAAGTTGTCCTCCACACCGACCCTGGGCAGGCTGAGCACGGCGGCGAAGATCTCGGTCAGCGCCCGCTCGGTCTCGGTGCGCGGCGCCACGTACCCGGCGGCGGCGACCAGGCCCCAGTCCGGGGTGGGCAGCGCCTTGCGGTCGACCTTCCCGTTGGCGTTCAACGGAAGCGCGGGCAGCGGCACGAACACCGAGGGCACCAGGTAGTCCGGCACCGACTTGGCCAGGAACTCGCGCAGCTCGGCCGCGCCGGGCACCGGGTGGTTCTCCGCCGGCACCAGGTAGGCGACCAGGCGCTTGCGGCGGGACTCGTCCAGCAGCACCGCGGAGACCACCTGGCCGAGGTGCTCGTGCCGCAGCAGGGCGTTGTCCACCTCGCTCAGCTCGATCCGGAAGCCGCGGATCTTCACCTGGTCGTCGGTGCGGCCCAGGAACTCGATCTCGCCGTGGTGGTTCCAGCGCACGGTGTCGCCGGTGCGGTACATGCGCTCGCCGGGCGCGCCGAACGGGTCGGCCACGAAGCAGGCCGAGGTCAGGCCGGGACGCCCGAAGTAGCCGCGGGCCACCCCGGCGCCCGCGATGTGCAGCTCACCGGGAACACCGGCGGGCACCGGGCGCAGGGTGCGGTCGAGCACGTAGACCCGCATGTTGTCCAGGGCCCGGCCGATCGGCAGCAGCTCCGGCACCGCGTCAGCAGCTGGGAGGTCGTGGTGGGTGGCGAAGGTGGTGGTCTCGGTGGGGCCGTAGGCGTCCACGACGAGCAGGCCGGGGCAGGCGGCCAGCACCCGGCGCACCGACTCGGCGAGCACCACCTCGCCGCCGGTCCACACCTCGCGGGCGCCGCTGAAGCAGCCCGGATCCTCCTGTGCCACCAGCCGGAACAGGCCCGCGGTGAGCCAGAGGCCGGTGACCCCGTGCTCGGTGATCATGCGCCGGAGGACCAGCGCGTCCACGTCGCCGTCAGGGGCCACCACGGTGCTGCCGCCGCTGAGCAGCGGGGCCCACAGCTCGTACGTGGACGCGTCGAAGGCCAGCGGGGAGTGCATGAGCACCCGCTGGTGCCCGCCGTGGTGGAAGCGGCGGTGCGTGGCCAGGGCGAGAATGTCCCGGTGGCACACCGCGACGCCCTTGGGGATTCCGGTGGAGCCGGAGGTGTGCATGATGTAGGCCAGGTTGTCCGGCCGCACGTGCGGCAGTACCGCGCCGGACTCGGGGTGCGGCCGGTCGGCGCGCAGGATGTGTCCACTGTGGACTTGCTCGGCGGTGGCGGCCCAGGTCTGGTCGGTGAGCAGCACGGACACGCCGGTCTCGGTGAGCAGGCGGCGCAGGCGGGCAGCGGGGGCACGCACGTCCAGCGGCACGTAGGCCCCGCCCGCCTTGAGAATGGCCAGTTCGGCCACGACCACGGCGGCTGAGCGGGCCATCAGCAGGCCGACCGGCTGCTCCACGCCGACACCCAGTTCGACCAGGTGCCTGGCCAGCGCGGTAGCGCGCCCGTCGAGTTCGAGGTAGCTGAGGTTGCCGTCGTCGGTGATCACCGCAGTGGCCTGCGGGGTGCGCTCGACCTGTGCGGCAAAGGCTTCCGGGACGGAACCGCCGGGCAGTTCGGTCGCGGTGTCGTTCCACTCGAACAGCACCCGCTGCCGCTCGGCCTCGGTGAGCATCGGCAGCGCGGCCACCGGGTTGTCCGCGTACGCCGGGAATCCGGCCAGCAGGGTGAGCAGGTGCTCAGCCAGCCGGTCCGCGGTGGCGGCGTCGAAGTGCGCCGGGTCGTAGCCGAGGCTGACCGCGAGCTCGTGGTGCGGGTAGGCGACCAGGGTGAGCGGGTAGTTGGTGGTCTCCACCCCGCGCAGCTCACGCAGGCCGAGGCCGTGCGCGGCGGCCGCGTCGTCGTCGAAGGGGTAGTTCTCGAAGACCACGATGCTGTCGAACAGGTTCGACCGCTCGGGCAGGTCGGTGCAGGCGCGCAGCCGGGGCAGCGGCAGGTAGTCGTGGCGACGGGCCGCGGACTGGGTGTCCTGGATCCCGCGCAGCCACTCGGACAGCGTCTGTCCACTGTGGACCTGGACCCTGGTGGGCAGGGTGTTGATGAAGATGCCGGTGATGTCCTCGACCCCGGCCAGGTCGGCGGGGCGACCGGAGACGGTGGCGCCGAAGAGCACGTCGTCCTGGCCGCTGTGCCGGGCCAGCAGCAGCGCCCAGGCGCCCTGGACCAGGGTGTTCAGCGTGAGGCCGTGCCGCTGGGCGAGGGTGCGCAGCGCGCCGGTGGTCGCCGCGTCCAGCGAGCGGAGCACGGTGGCGGTGGACTCCTGGTGCCCGCCGCCCGTGGGCTGCCGGTCGTAGGGCAGCGCGGTGGGCTCGCTGATCCCGGCCAGCGCGGACCGCCAGTGCGCCAAGGCTTCCCGGGGGTCCTGGCGGTCGATCCAGCGCAGGTAGTCGCCGAAGGGGCGACGGGTGGGCAGCGGCTGGCCGGCGTGGGCGGCGAAGACGTCGTTGAGGACCTGGAAGACGCTCCAGCCGTCGAGCAGCACGTGGTGGAAGGTCCACACCACCCGCAGCTCGGTGTCGCTGATCCTGGCCAGCACGATCCGTTGCAGCGGCGGCTCATCGAGCGCGATGCCGGCGGCCCGGTCCTCGGTGAGCAGCGCGTCCAGCTCGGCCTGGCGCCGCGCTTCGGTGAGCTCGCGCCAGTCCAGGTGCCGGACCGGGACCCGGACCTGGGTACGCACCACCTGCACCGGTTCGGGCACGCCCTGCCAGACGATGTGGCTGCGCAGCACCGGCAGCCGGTCGCTGACCTGCTGCCAGGCCTCGGCCAGCCGCCGCGGATCGGGGATGCCGTCCAGGCGGAAGGTGAGCTGCTGGAAGTAGACGCCGGTGTCGCCCTGGGCCAGGCGGTGGAACACCATGCCGGCCTGGGTCGGGGTGAGCGGGTAGATGTCCTCCACGTCCCGGCCATCCCCGGCCAACATGTCCACAGTGGACTGGTCGAGGCGGGTCAGCGGGAAGTCGGACGGGGTGCGGCCACCGGCGCCGGGCCGGGCGCAGTGGTCGATGATCTCGCCGAGCGCGGTGAGCAGCTCCTCGGCCAGGCGGCGGACGGTGGCCTCGGTGTGCCGGTCGGTGGAGTAGAACCAGCTGAACTCCAGGAACTTGCGGTCCACCCGGCCGACCACGTCCAGCAGGTGCGGGCGGGTGGCGGCCGGATCGGCGTCCAGGGCCAGCTCGCTGTGCAGCCCGTCGAACAGCGCGGTGGCCGGCGCGTCGAAGGCGCCGAGGTAGTTGAAGCTGATCTGCGGGCTCGGCGGACCGGCCAGCCGGTCGGTGAGCCGGTGCAGCGCGCCGTAGGACAGGCCGCGGTGCGGCAGCGCGCGCAGCTGCTCCTTGACCCCCTTGAGCGTGGCCGCCCACTCGTTGTCCGGTGTGGACAGAGCGACCGGGAACATGGTGGTGAACCAGCCGACCGTGCGGGAGATGTCCAGGTCCGCGAACAGCTCCTCGCGGCCGTGGCCCTCCAGGTCGATGAGCACCCGGTCCTGTCCGGTCCACCGGGTGAGCACCCGGCTGAGTGCGCTGAGCAGCACGTCGTTGACCTGGGTGCGGTAGACCGGCGGCACGTCCTGGAGCAGCGCGCGGGTCCGCGCCTCGTCCAGCCGCACGGTCACCACCTCGGTGCTGGCCACGGTGTTCGGGCCGGTGCGCTCGACCGGGAGGTCGGTCCGGCCGTCGATCGCGGACCAGTACTCGGCATCGGCGTCGAAGCCACCGGCGGCGGTGTGCTCGCTGAGGCGGATCGCCCAGTCCCGGAACGAGGTGGTCTTCGCCTCCAGCCGGATCCGCTCGCCGCGAACGGCCTGCTCGTAACCAGCGGCCAGGTCCTCCAGCAGGATGCGCCAGGACACACCGTCGACCACGAGGTGGTGCACGGCCAGGAACAGTCCGCGCCGGCCGTCCGGCAGGTCGCGGATCTCCGCGCGCAGCAGGGAGTCCCCGTCCAGGGTGAGCGGCCCGCCGGCGACCGCGGTGTCCCCGACCGGCGCGTTGTGCTGCTGCCAGCCGGATTCGGTGCGCCGGTAGCGCATGCGGAGGGCGTCGTGCTGTTCGACCAGCGCGGACAGGGCCGCCTGCAAAGCACGGTCGTCGATGCCCTCGGCGAGGGCCAGGGTGAGGTGCTGGGCGAAGTGCTCCGGCCGCTCGGGCTGGATCTCGAACAGCCAGTGCTGGATCGGGGTCAGCGGCGTCTCACCGGTGACCGGGCCCTGCCCGATCCGGCGGGTGGCCACCGCGGTGACCTGCGGGGCCAGCGCGGCGATGGTCTGGTGCAGGAACACCTCGCGCGAGGTGAGGTGCAGTCCGGCGGCACGGGCCTTGGCCACCACCTGGATGCTCAGGATCGAGTCGCCGCCGTGGGCGAAGAAGTTGTCGGTCACGCCGATCCGGTCCAGGCCGAGCACCTCGGCCCAGATGTCGGCGAGCACCCGCTCGGTGGCGTTGCCGGGGGCCACGTACTCGCCACCGGCGACCGCGGCCCAGTCCGGCGCGGGCAGCGCACGACGGTCCAGCTTTCCGTTGGGGTTCAACGGGAGCCGGTCGAGCTGGAGCACCGCGGCCGGCACCATGTACTCGGGCAGCCCGCTGCCGACGAAGGCGCGCAGCTCGGCGGAGTCCACCGCGGTCTCGGCCACCACGTAGCCGACCAGGCGCTGGTGCCCGCCGTCGGTGCGGGCCACCGCTACCGCCTCGATGACCGCCGGGTGCCGCAGCAGCGCGGCCTCCACCTCGCCGAGCTCGATCCGGAAGCCGCGGATCTTGACCTGGTCATCGGCCCGGCCCAGGTACTCGATGTCGCCGTCGGCGTTCCAGCGCACCACGTCCCCGGTGCGGTACATGCGTTCGCCGGGCGCGCCGTAGGGGTTGGCGATGAACCGGTCGGCGCTCAGGCCGGGCCGGTGCAGGTAGCCGCGGGCCAGGCCGCGCCCGGCCAGGTACAGCTCGCCGGGTACCCCGATCGGCACCGGACGCAGGTTTCCGTCGAGCACGTAGGTCTGGATGTTGCTGACCGGCTTGCCGATCGGCGGCGTACTCAGCTGCTCGCTGCCGTCGGAGTACCAGGCGGTGGCGTAGACGGTGGCCTCGGTCGGGCCGTAGATGTTGGCGATCCGCCCGCCCGGCAGTGCGGCCTGGATCTCCCTGGTGGCGTGCGCGGACAGGCCCTCACCGGCCAGCACCACGTGCTCGGCGGAGACGGTCACCGCGCCCTGCGCCAGCACCTGGGCCAGTGCCGAGGGCACCGCGCTGACCAGGCTGGCCCGCCACGGTTCGGCCCGCTCCTCCCCCAGTGCCAGCACATTCGCGACCACCTCGATGCGGCCGCCCAGCACCAGCGGGCAGAAGATCTCGAACACCGAGACGTCGAAGTTGAGCGAGGTGGAGGCGACCACCGAGGACAGCGCGGCCGGGCCGAAGTCGCGGGCGGCCCAGGCGGTCAGGTCGGCCAGGCTCTCGTGCGCGATCACCACGCCCTTGGGGCGGCCGGTGGAGCCGGAGGTGTAGATGCTGTAGGCGGCGTGCGCCGGATCCAGCGGGAGCAGGCGGTCCGCATCGGTGATGTCCACATCGGACAGTGCGGTCAGCTCGTCCGCGATCCGGTCCAGCTCCTCGGCGGTGAGCACCAGGATCGGGTTGGCGTCGGCGAGCATGAACTCGATCCGGTCGGCCGGGTAGGCCGGGTCGATCGGCAGGTAGGCCGCGCCGGACTTCAGGATGGCCAGCAGCGCGACGATGGTCTGCTCGGTGCGCGGCATGGCGATGCCGACGAACCGCTCCGGCCCGGCGCCCTGGCCGATCAGCCAGCGGGCCAGCCGGTTCGCCCGCCGGTTCAGCTCGGCGTAGGTCAGCTCGCGGCCGGCGTGGGTGACCGCGACCGCCTCCGGGGTGCGCGCGGCCTGGCCGGCGAACAGCTCCGGGTACAGCGCGGGGTCAACCTTCAGCGCGGTGTCGTTCCAGCCGCGCAGCACCTGCTGCCGTTCGGCATCGGTGAGCAGCGGCAGCTCGCCGAGCGGGGCCTCCGGGCTGGCCAGGATGCCGTTGAGCAGGACTTCCAGGTGCTCGGTGAGCCTGGCGATGGTGCTGCTGTCGAACAGGTCGGTGTTGTACTCCACCGCCACGGTCAGCCCGTCGGCGCGCGGCCAGAACTCGCACACCAGGTCGAACCGGGACCGTGGGCGCGGCAGGTCCTGCTCGGCCAGGCGCAGCTCACCGATGGCGCGGGGCCGCACGATCGCGTTCTGCAGCACCACCAGGGCCTGCACCAGCGGGGTGCGGCTGGCATCCCGGTCCAGGCGCAGCTCCTCCACCAGGCGGTCGAACGGGGCGTCCTCGTGCGCGAAACCGGCCAGCACGGTCTCCCGCACCTGGGCCAGGAACTCGGTGAACGGCAGCTTACTGTCCACTGTGGACCGCAGCACCACGGTGTTGACCAGGAACCCGGCCAGGCGTTCCAGCTCGGCGCGGTTGCGGCCGGAGGTGGCGGTGCCGACCGCGATGTCGGACCGGTTGCTGTAACGGGCGAAGAGCACCTGCACCGCGGCGGTGAGCAGCATGAACAGCGTGACCCCTCGCTCACGGCCCGCCGAGGTGAGCTTGTCGACCAAGGTGGCCGGCAGCAGGTGGCGGTGCACCGCGCCGGGGTTGGTGCGCACCGGCGGGCGCGGGCGGTCGGTGGGCAGCTGCAACGGCTCCACCCCGGCCAGCCGCTCCCGCCAGTAGGCCAGCTGACCGGCCAGTTCCGGGCTGCTGAGCCGGTCCTGCTGCCAGGCCGCGTAGTCGGCGTAGCGCACCGGCAGCTCGGGCAGCCGCGGCTCCCGGTGCTCGGTGGCGGCCCTGTACAGCTCGGCCAGCTCCTCCACCAGCAGCGCCACCGAGGCGCCGTCGGTGACGATGTGGTGCTGGCACAGCAGCAACACCTGGTCCTCGGCGGCCAGCCGGACCAGCAGGGCGCGGGTGAGCGGGCCGCGGCGCAGGTCGAAGGGCCGGTCCAGCTCCTCGGCCAGCACCGCGTCCAGGGTCGCCGGATCGGCCTCGGCGGTGGCCAGCGGGATGACGCCGGTGGCGGCCACGACCTGTTCGGGCACGCCGCCGGACTCGGTGAAGGTGGTGCGCAGCGACTCGTGCCGGGCGGCCAGGGCATCCAGGGCGCGGCGCAGCGCGTCGGCGTCCAGCGGACCGGTCAGGCGCAGGCCGACCCCGGTGTTGTACTCGGTGCCGCCGGTCAGGTTGTCCAGCACCCACATCCGGTGCTGCGCCGAGGACAGCGGCAGCGGCCGGCCCACCGGCGCCGCCGGGATCATGGCACCGTCCACAGTGGACGGCTCGGGCAGCGCGGCGGCCAGCTCGCGGATGGAGCTGGTCTCGAACAGCAGCCGAGGGGACAGCTCGACGTCGAAGGCGGTCCTGATCCGGGCCAGCGCGCGGAAGGCCAGCACCGAGTCGCCGCCGAGGGCGAAGAAGTCGTCGGTGACCCCGATCTCGGGCAGGCCCAGCACCTCGGCCCAGATCCCGGCCAGCACCCGCTCGGTCCCGGTGCGCGGCGGGATCGCGGACTCCCCGCCGGGCAGCGGCCCGGTCGGCGCGGGCAGCAGGTTGCGGTCGAGCTTGCCGTTGGGGCTCAACGGGAGCGTGGCCAGCACCAGCAGCACGGCGGGGACCATGTGCGCGGGCAGCGTCTCGGCCAGCACGGTACGCAGGTGCGCCGGGTCCGGCTCCTGCCCCTTGGCCGGGACGATGTAGCCGATGAGCCGCTTGAGGCCCTGGTCCTCGCGGGCCACCACCACGGCCTCGGCCACCGTGGGCTGCTGCCGGAGCAGGCTCTCGATCTCGCCCGGCTCGATCCGGAAGCCGCGGATCTTGACCTGGTCGTCGGCCCGGCCGCGGAACTCCAGGTCACCGGCCTCGGTCCAGCGCACCAGGTCGCCGGTGCGGTACATCCGCTCGCCCGGCGCGCCGAACGGGTTGGGCGGGAAGCGGTCCGCGGTCAGGCCGGGCCGGTTCAGGTAGCCGCGGGCCAGCCCGATGCCCGCGAGGTACAGCTCGCCGTCAGTCCCGGCCGACACCGGGTTGAGCGACTCGTCCAGCACATAGGCCCTGGTGTTCCGGATCGGGCGGCCGATCGGCGGGATGCCGCCGGGCGTCAGCGGATCGCTCCAGGTGGCGACCACGGTGGACTCGGTAGGACCGTAGGAGTTGATCATGCGACGGCCGGGCGCCCACCGGTTGACCAGCTCGGCGGTGCAGGCGTCGCCACCCACGATCACGGTGCGGAAGTCCGGCAGCGCAACGCCTTCCGGGATGGTGGCCAGGGCCACCGGCGGGATCAGCGCGTGCGTGATGCGGCGCTCGGCGAGCACCTCGGCCAGGTGGTCGCCGAGCAGCGGGCCGGGCGGCGGCACCACCAGCGTCGCCCCGGCAGGCAGCGACATGCACAGCTCCAGCACCGAGGCGTCGAAGCTGGGCGAGGAGAACTGGAGCACCCGGTCACCCGGATTGACCTGGTAGTGCTCGATTTCCGCTGCCGAGAAGCCGGCCAGCCCAGCATGCGTGACCACCACGCCCTTGGGCTTTCCGGTGGAGCCGGAGGTGTAGATGACGTAGGCCGGATGGTCGAAGGCCAACGGGCACAGGCGGTCCGCGTCGGTCGGCGCGGTGTCCGGCAGGTCCTCCGGGGTGGCGGCCAGGAAGTCCTCGTCGATTACCAGCGCGGGCGCGGCGTCGGCCAGCATCAGCCGGATCCGCTCGGCCGGGTAGGCCGGGTCGACCGGCAGGTAGGCGCCGCCGGCCTTGAGCACCGCCAGCTGCGCCACCACGATGTCCACCGAGCGCGGCAGCAGCAGCGCCACGATCCGCTCCGGCCCGACCCCGAGCCCGATCAGCCGATGGGCCAACCGGTTCGCCCGGTGCTCCAGCTCGGCGAAGGACACCGGGCCCTCGTCGTCAACCAGCGCGGGCGCCTGCGGGGTGCGGGCGGCCTGGTCCTCGACGAGCTGCGGCAGGGTCGCCTGCCTGACCGCACACGCCACACCGGTCGACTCAGTCGCGGTGAGTGACGACGGCAGGGCGTGAGCGGGCAGGGACACCTCGCGTGCGGACATGAACTCAAAACCTTTCAGGCGCGGCAAAAACCACGCCAGCAGACGGCGTATGCTGGGGCAGGGCGGAACTGCGGTGAAGCGGGCCGGATCGCGCCGCTAACAGCGGTTGCTACCGACCTCACGCCGGGCCAGTCGGCCGGAAACCTGAATTCGATCGAGGACTCCGGTCACCGGGTCGCGAAGAAAACGACCAGGGTGCACGAGTTGTCCCGATTCCCAGTCCTGCTGGGCGAACATGAGCCCTTCGTGCGGGGTGAGCCTGGCGACGATCTCGCCGTCGATGGCCAGTCGCAGCGTGGCGTCCTCGGCCGGGGTGACGGTGTACTCGGTGTCGCCGTTGCGGTAGCTGCCGAAGATCTCCGGCGGCACGGTGGCCCGCTGCCCCGGCACCTCCAGCCGGTAGCTGCCCACCTCGATGCCTGCCCCGGCCAGCTCCTCCACCAGTTCCGCCCACAGGCCGATACCGGTGTTGCCGTTGCTGGTGAAGGCGATCGCCTGGCCGCTGTCGGCGTTGACCCGCAGGTGCGCGTCGGTGCCGTCGGCGTTGCCGTCGTGACCCACCCACTCCCGCACGCCCTCACGCCAGACGCCGAAGCCGAGGCCCCAGCCGTCGGCCAGGCCGATCGGATCGGCTCCCGGCTGGATGCGGCGCATCTCCGCGGCCAGCTCGGCTGGCAGCAGTTCGGGCAGTCCGGTGGTCTCCGGATCCAGTTGCAACAGACCAAAACGGAGCAGGTCGGCGGCACTGATCGCGAGCGCGCCGGCCGGCGCCTCGCCCAGCACGAGTGACTGCACCACCGGCCTGGTGCGCCCGTGCGAGGTGTTGACCGCGTGCCCGCTGGCGACGTTCGCCGAGGTCAGCGGGTTGGGCGCGACCACGAACGACGGCCTGATGCCCAACGGGCGGAGCAGGATCGACTCGATCGCCTCCCACCAGCTCATGCCGGTGACCTCTTCGATGAGCCGTCCGACGACGGCGTAGCCGAGGTTGGAGTAGGAGAACCCGGCACCCGCGGGCAGCACCAGTTCGGGGGTGCGGCAGTGCTCGGAGACATAGCGGCGCAGGGACATCGTGGCAGCGACGGCCGAGTCCGGGCCGGAGGCCAGTCCGCTGGTGTGGCTGAGCAGCTGGCGCAAGGTCAGTGGAGCGCCCAGTTCGGGCAGATGTTCGGTGGCCTCGGTATCGAGCTCGAGGTCATCGTCGGCCACCAGCAGCATCGCCAGCGTGGCGGTGAATGCCTTGGTGACCGAGCCGATCGGGAAGGCGGTGGCCGGATTTACCGGCTGTCCCCCACCGTAGCGCAGTTCGCCGGCCTGGGCAGTGTGGGTTTCCCCGTTGACGTGCACGGCGAGCTGAGCGCCGGGGACCTGGTGCTTGCGAACCAGGGTGGACAGGGTGCGGGACAGCCACTCGGCCTCAATGGTGACTTGTGCCACGCAGGCGTCGCGGTATGACGACATGGAACGACAGACCCCTCATCGGTGACATGACTCATCGGGCCGCGACTCCCGAAGGCAGATCAAACGCATAACGGGGGCAAGAATGCAACACGACCCCCCGTGGTCAATACCGCCAGACGGACTAGCGACCGCCAGGCGACAAGAGACCCGGCACACATGGGCCAACTATCAGTAAATAAATTGGGCCGAGAAGCACAATAGAACGAAACAAGATTGAGCCAAGCGGGTGCGTTTAGGTCCCTTTTTCGGGGACAAAGCGGTAACTCTCCGAAGTCAGAACCACCCAGAGTGACGGTCATCTCGCCCGATCATGTTCCTCTCTAGGTAAGGGCCTGTGACTGTGACGATCGCGGCACGGTTTCCGGTTAACGCACTGATTTCGATCTGTACTGAAGCAACAGGCCTCAACGACACTTGATTAGCGATTGACCTGGGCATTGCCGCCAGACGGGCTGGCGGCATCATTCCCGGATGGCCGGTCGGTTCGAGGGCGTGCAGGCGGGGACCAGCCACGGTGGCGTGCACTTCAACCAGGTCCCGCAGCAGGCAGGCGGGCCGCGGCGGTACGGCGTGGTGCCGTCCAGGGTGGACTGCTTCCAGGACCGGGCGGTCGCCGGCAGGCTGACCGGGACCAGCGTGCTGTCCGGACTCGGCGGCGTGGGCAAGACCCAGCTCGCCGCGCACTACGCGGAGTCCATGGCGGACCGGGTCGCCCTGCTGGTCTGGATCACCGCGACCTCCCGGCAGGCGGTACTGGCCGACTACGCGATGATCATCGCCGACCTGACCGGCTACGAGTCCGCCGACCCGCTGTTGCCCGCCAAGCGTTTCCTGTCCTTACCTGGCGAACTCACTGGAGTCGTGGCGCACACCTGAGGCCCGTCGGTCCAGCTGACCGATGAGCTCGACCCGGCGGGACCGGCGAAACCCTTGCTGGAACTGGCGAGTGTGCTGGATGCCAACGGAAATCCGCCGCGGTGTTCACCAGCGAAGCCGTTTGCACCTACCTGGATTGGGTCCGGTAGGTCAGTTCTCGCAACCGGGCCCGCACCCTGGCCAGTCCCTCGGCGGTCGGCTCGATCAGCACCCGTCGCCGGTCGCCGGGATCCGGCACGCGGACCACGCACCCGGCCGTCGTCAGCCGGTCGATCATCCGGGAGACCGACCCGGAGGTCAGGCCGACGTGCGCGGCGAGACCGGTGGCGGTGTTGGGGCCGTGTTGGTTGAGGGCGTGCAGGCAGTCCAGGTCGGTGAGGGTGACGCCCGTGTCGGCGGCGATCTCGGCGTTCAGCTGGGCGGTGGTGTTGCCCCAGTCCGGGAGGGCGGCCAGGACCTGTTGAGCAGCTTTGCCCATGCGCTTCTTGAGGATGCCGTGGCGGCGCAGTACGCGGTACTGCCCGCGGCGGCGCGGGACAGCGATGTGGTGGCGGGGTGCGGGGCGGTGCTGGTGGCGGCGCGGTCGGTGGCCGAGCTGGCCGGGATCGGTTACGTGCACGCCGAGTTCTGCCCGGCCGCGTTGCCGTGCTCGCGGCTCGCGCCCGCGCCGTGGCCGGGGTGGCCGCGCGAGACGGGTGACCCCGATCAGCTGTGGGCGGCGGACGCGCGGCGCTGGAACGAGGTCCGGGGGCCTGCGCTCAACGCGCACCGGGTTGCCGCTGGGCTGGCTCCGGTGGCGGCGGTGCGCGAGCACGTGCTGACCGAGCAGCCGTTGCTGGCCGCCGACCCCCTCCTGGCACCGGGTCCTCCCGCGGCCCGCCAGATGGGCGCCTGGCTGTTGCCGGATGAGCGGGCGTTACCGGCCGACGTTGAATCCTTTATCCGGGCGGGCGAGCCGCCGATCTACTTCGGGCTGGGCAGCTACTCCGGGGTCGACGGCGCGGACGCCGGGCCGGCGATGGTGGCGGTGGGGCGGCGGGCGATCATTTCCTGTGGCTGGGCGGGGTTGGCGGGGCCGGGAGGTGCCGCCGACTGCCTGGTGATCGGCGAGGCCAACCACCGGGGTCCTGTTCGAGCAGGTGGCCGCCGTGGTGCACCACGGCGGCGCGGGCGCCACCAGCACCGCTGCCCGGGCCGGGGCGCCGCAGGTCGTGCTGCCTCAGCACTACGACCAGCACTACTGGGCCGGGCGGGTCGAGGCGCTCTGGATCGGCGCGGCGACCCCGGACCTGCGATCACTGGACGTCGCGCTGAGCCGGGCGCTGTGTCCGGAAATTGCCAGCCAGGCCCGCGAGGTGGGCGCCGACGGTGCGCGGAAGGCCGCGCAACTCGTGTTGACAAGGAGTACGCACGTTACCTGTAGATAAAAAGTTTGAAGCGAATACAAATGTGAATACACAAACGTGATACACTCACAAAAAAGTTTAGCGTTCACCCAGGAAAAAGCGTCGCGACCGGGGAGGCCAGGGAGAACGAGACCCGCAGACCATCGGAACACAAAAGATGTCCACCGCCAAGTCGGCGAACTTGTACTCCGATCAGGGTGACACCCGATGTCATCCACCGCCATCGACCTCGGGAATGCGATGAACACTCAGCTCCAGGTACACCACCTGACGCACACCAGCACCCGTGAATTCAAGGTCTACCTCATCGATCCGGAGCCGGTCGTGGCCCAGGGGCTGCGCGCCGCGTTCTGGGACCAGTCCGACATCTACCTCTCCGGGTGGGCAGGCAGCTGGGAGCAGGCCGCCAGGGGTATCGCGGTCGAGACCCCGGACGTGCTGCTGGTCGAGATCGCCGCCACGGGTCCTACCGGAGACGGAGTCGAGGTCATCCGCAAGGCGGCCAGGGTGTTCCCCCGTATCCCCTTGCTGGCCTTCTCCAATGACCGGAACCAGGTGGTCAGGGCGCTGGAGGCGGGGGCGCGCGGGTTCGTGCTCAAGTCCTCCGGCAGTGCGGAGCTGATCAACGCGGTGCGCGGCGCCGGCAACGGCGGCACCCCGATCTCCACCTCGCTGCTGCCGCAGCTGGTGGCCAGGGTGCGTGACGGCGGCAGCACGCCGAGGCTGTCCGCGCGGGAGCTCCAGGTGCTGCGGCTGGTGGCCACCGGGAATCGCACCGGGGAGATCGCGCAGCGGTTGTCGGTGACCGAACCGACGGTGAAAACGTACTTGCAGCGCATGTTCACCAAACTCAAGGTCAGCGACCGCGGTGGCGCGGTAGTGGCAGCGCGAGCGGCGGGGCTGCTCCCTTAAGCGAAATACCGGCAAAACGGCGGCCTGGGCCGCTCCGGCGGCAAAACCGCACGAAGCGACCCAGGACACGAAGCGTCATGCGCGCTGTGCGTCCCTTTTCATGGAGAAACTGGCCGCCAGCAGCGCGACACCGATCACCGCGACCACCACGTTGGCCGCGGGCTGGTACTCACTGAAGGTCCTCATCAGGAACCAGTCCTTCCCGTTGACCTGACGGGAGATGAAGGACCCCACCCCGTTCACCAGGGCGATCCACCCGAAAACCTCCAGCGTGACGCGCATGTCCACTCCCCTGCTCCGCGACCCGTGACCGAGCCGCTGGACTTCCCTGCATTGCCTGCTCAACGCTAGGCAGCGGGGGCATGCGCCCGAGTCCACAGCGAGGCGGATCCGGCCATCACCTGCCAGTCGTAGGAACCGGGCTCAGGCGTCCTGCTTGCGCAGCACCTCGAAGATGCTGGCGAACCCGTTCTGGCCGTACCCGGCGTCCACCGCGCGGCGGAAGATCGTCGCGACCGTGGCCGGCAGCGCGGTGTCCACGCCGGAGTCCCGCGCGGTCTCCAGCACGTGCTCGGCGCTGGCGGTGTTCATCAGCAAGGACGCGTCCGCGCCGGGGTAGTCGCGGGCGTCGACCTCCTTCGAGGTCTCCTCCATGAAGATCGGCCCGATGTCGGCGGCGTTGCGCGCGTAGGGCAGGTACTCCATCGCGCTGATCCCGTTGGCCTTGGCCATGGCCAGCGCCTGCACGTGCGCGGTCATGTTGGTCCAGAAGATGGTGGCCATGAGCTGGTAGTACAGCGGGGCCAGGCCCTGGTCCTCGCCGCGGTAGTCCGCCGCGGTGATGACCTCCAGGGTCTCCCGGTGCGCCTCGAACAACTCCTTGGGGCCGCTGTAGAAGCTGGCCGCGCCCTCGGTCGCGATCAGGTACGGCGGCACCTGCACGCCGCCGGTCAGGTAGGCCGCGCCGTGCCCGATGGCCCATTCGGCCGCGGCCCTGGACTTCGCGGGCGTGTCGGAGCTGAGGTTGATCAGCACCACGCCGTCCAGGGCGTCGGTGGCCTGTTCCAGGATCGCGTACATCGCGGTGTGCTCGGTGAGGCTGAGGATCACCGGTCCGCCGGCCTTGAGCGCCGCGGCCACCGTCTCCGCGCGCACCGCGCCCTTGGCCACCAGCGCGTCGGCCTTGCTCGCGGTTCGGTTCCACACCGTCACCTGGTAGCCGCGGTCCAGGTAAGCCGCGGCCATGGCCTGCCCCATCGGCCCCAGACCCACGATCGTCACTGCCTTCCCCACAGGGATTCCCTCCTCTAGAACGAACGCTCTACTTAGTGATCGAACCGTAGCACACACTAGAACGAACGCTCTACTTAGTAGGATGGGGCGGTGACTGAGGCACTGGGCACCCGCGACCGGATCGTGCACACCACGTCGAAGCTGATGCAGCGACAGGGGTACGAGGGCACCGGCATCAAGCAGATCGCCAGGGAGGCCAGCGCCACGCTGGGCTCGGTATACCACTTCTTCCCCGGCGGCAAGCAGGAGCTGGCGGTGGCCGCGGTCCGGCACGCGGACGAGGAGTTCGCCGAGATGCTCACCGAGATCCTGGGCGCGCACGAGGATCCGGCCGAGGCGGTGTACCAGGTGGCCGCGATGAACGGGACCTACCTGCGGGACTCCGGCTGGGAGGAGGGCTGCCCGGTCACCGCGACCGCGCTGGAGACCGCGGGCCGGGTGCCGGAGATCCAGCGGGCCTGCGCGGAGACCTTCGCGAACTGGGAGCGGCTGGTCTTCGAGAAGCTGAAGTCCAGCGGCTACCGCGAAAAACTGGCCCGGGAACTGGCCGGCACGGTGATCAACGCGCTCAGCGGCGCGGAGGTCTCAGCCCAGGTCACCCGCAGCGTGGAACCGCTGGAGACCACCGGCCGCCACCTCAAGCGTCTGATCGAGTCCTACCGCTAGGTCTGACGGCTCAGGCGTCGGCGAAGTTGGCCAGGCTGTGCACGGCTTCCCACAGCCAGCGGGCGTGGTCGTAGCGCGGGCGCAGGTCGGCTGGGGGTTCGGGCAGCTCGTCGTGCAGCAGGACCTCGGGCACCCAGGTGACCGCGTAGGCCACCCGCAGGTTGAACAGCACCGCGTTCCAGTGCCGCAGCGTCTCCGGGTTGTCGTGCAACACGATCGGCGCGCCGTCGACGGGCAGCACGTTGATCGCGTGGTCCACGCCCTGGCGCAGCCAGCAGAGGAAGTCGGGCTCCCACAGCAGTCTGGCTTCCTCGGGCAGGTCCTCCTCCAGGTTCATCCGGAGCAGGAACTCCAGCGCGGGTTCGTTGCTGGGGCCGGTGGGCAGGGGCAGGCCGAGCTCGGCGCCGAGCGGGTAGTCGGTGGTGTACTGCGCGGTCCGCCAGTCGATCAGCGCGGCGAACTCGGTCAGCCGCTGACGTAGCCATTCGACCTGGTCAGCCCCGCAGTACCCGATTATCGTGCTGTCGACCCGGTCCCAGAAGATCACCACTTGTCCCTCGTTCGCGTGGGTCCCCACCCCATGTTCATTCATACACCTGGCCGCCGTTCGTCGGTTCCGCGGCCACTGTGTGCATCGCCACCATGACCGTATGAAGTGGCATCTGCCCAGCTCGGCTCTTGCGGTTGTGACAGTTCTGGCCTCCCTGCTGACAGTTCCGGCGCCGGTGCAAGCGTTTACCGATGACTGGCGGGGGCCGTTGAGCACCCGCGGCCGGTACGTGGTGGATGCGGACGGAAACCGGTTTCGACTGCGCGCCGGGAACTGGCACGGCGCCAGCGGCACCTACAACGGCAGCGGCGAGGTCACCGATCCGGCCAACCACCACGCCGGGGAGATGAGCGCCGGCATTCCGCTCGGCCTGGACCGGGCGCCGCTGGCCGAGCTGATCGGCAGCTTCCAGGCGTTGGGGCTCAACAGCATCCGGCTGCCGTTCTCGAACCAGATGATCCACGAGACCGCCCCGGTGCCCGATCGGGCAGTGGCGGCGAACCCTCAGCTGCGCGGAAAGACGCCCCTTGGTGTTTATGACGCGGTGGTGGCCGCGCTGACCGCGGCGAGGTTCGCGGTGTTCCTGAACAACCACACCACGACCAGCCGCTGGTGCTGCGGGGTGGACGGCAACGAGCGCTGGAACACCGCGCAGACGGCGCAGCAGTGGGAGCAGGACTGGCTGTTCATGGCCGGCCGCTACCGGTCCAACCCCCGGGTGGTCGGCGCGGACCTCTACAACGAGGTGCGGCGCAACGTGCTCGACGATCCCAACTGGGGCCTCGGCGATGCCAGGGACTGGCACGCGGCGGCGCAGCGGGCGGGCGACCGGATCCTCAGCGAGGCCAACCCGGAGCTGCTGATCGTGATCGAGGGGATCAACTGGTTCGGCATCCCGGTCAACGGCCTGCCGCATGGGCGGCCGACCCTGGAGCCGGTGCGCACGCTGTCGAACACCTTGGTGCGCTCGGGAAAGCTGGTCTACGCGGCGCACTTCTACGGCTACACCGGGCCGAACCACAGCGGGGCCACCGGGATCGGCGAGACCAGCGATCCGCGCTACCAGGACCTGAGCCGGGCCGAGCTGGCGGAGGTGTTGCGGCGGCAGGCTTTCTTCGTCACCGAACAGGGTCAGCACTTCACCGCGCCGGTGTGGGTCAGCGAGTTCGGCGTGGGCGGCAGGGAGGAGACCGGCGCGAAACCCAGGGCCTGGTTCGAGAACTTCGTGGACGAGCTGGTCAAGGCGGACGCGGACTTCGCCTACTGGCCGCTGGTCGGCTGGCATGAGAACCGGCGCGGCAACGGCTGGGCGCTGGCGCACTGGGACGCGGCGGGCAAGCGGATGTTCCTCGACGACGGCGACGACTGGCGCGCCCCGGCTTGGCGCAGGCTGATCACCGCCGCTGGCCGGACCGGGCCGGTTCCCGTTGTGCCGCAATGGCGGCAGCTGGCCATCGACCACGGCGACCTGGTGCAGTCGGTGCGGATGCGCGGGCTGCCGGACTGGGACCCGGGCGCGCGCAAGGCGGTCTGCCCGGACGGTCAGCGACTGATCGGGCTCAGCCACACCGGCAACCGCGGCCTGTGCACCGACTCCGGCGGCACGCTGCCGGTGCCCGCCGGCCACCAGGTGGTGACCGACGAGCGGTTCGTGACCGCGGACTGGGCGAGCGGCTACACCAAGTTCCAGTGCCCGGCCGGTCAGCCGGCCATCGGCTACAGCGTGCGCGGCGCGGCGGTCTCGGCGCTGCTGTGCGCCCCGGCCGGCCGGTCGGCAGGCGGGCCGGACCGCACGGTGTGGTTCGACCGGGGCGACAACCGGGCGAGCACCCGGGGCGGGGAGTTCGCGCCCGGGCGGCACAAGGGTCAGTGCGGGGACGGCGAGGTGCTGGCCGGGGTGGCCTGGACCGGGCGGATCGGCTCGGCGCGCACCCCGGACGCGCTGCTCTGCCGGGGGTTCGCGGAGCCCTCGAGCTGACGACCGGCGACAAACTTGACGTCGCTCTGACGTACCGAATATTTGATGCGCACGGGGCTGGGATTCACGTCACTTGTTTAGGCTCGAACCTGGCAGAAACTGCCTGTTATGGTGATTTTCGGTCGAGAGAGGGAGTGGCGCAGCTCTCACCCCTCGGCCGACTGAGTAGCCCGTCACCCTAACGGGCTATCCACTGGGGACTGGGGATGGGGTGAATCCTGCATGGCCTTGGCCGAGCGGGACGGACAGCTGGACTTCCTGCGACGATTACTCGCCGACACGGCGGAAGGCCGGGGCCGGGTCGCGATGGTGACCGGGCCGGTGGCCAGCGGCAAGACCGAGTTGTTGCACGTGTTCGGGGAGAACGCGCGCGCCGCCGGTGCCCTGCTGCTGACCGCGACCGGGACCCGCGCGGAGCGGAACATGCCGCTCGGCCTGCTGCGCCAGCTGCTGCGGGGTGCGGCACTGGCGCCGGAGGCGCTGGCCAGGGTGCTGGCGCTGCTGGACGAGGGCCAGGCCACCGCCACCCGCACCGAACCGGACAACGAGGTGACCGAGCGGGTCCAGGCGCGGATCGCGCACGACCTGGCCGACACGCTGCTCGCGCTGTCCCAGGACTCGATGCTGGTGCTCAGCATCGACGACGTGGACCACGCGGACGTGGCCTCGGTCCGGGTGCTGGTGGACCTGACCCGCAGGCAGCGCGCGCACCGGGTGCTGGTGCTGTTCACCGAGCTGACCGGCGCGGCCCCGGCACACCCCGCCTTCCGCACGGAGTTGTTGCGGCAGCCGCACTTCCGGCGGCTCCGGCTGACCCCGCTGTCGGTGCGCGGGGTGGCCGAGATGCTGGCGCAGGAGCTGCCCGGCGCGGTGCACCTTGCCGCCGACTGCCACGAGCTGACCGGCGGCAACCCGCTGCTGGTGCGCGCGCTGGTGGAGGACCAGCACTCCGCGCTGACCCCCGGCGGGTTCAGCGTCGGCGAGGCGTTCAGCCAGGCCGTGCTGGCCTGCCTGCACCGCAGCAACCCGTCGCTGCTGCGGGCGGCGCAGGGCATCGCGGTGCTGGGCGACACCGAGACCGAGCCGCTGGCCGGGCTGCTGGAACTGGCTCCGCAGACGGTGGCGCAGGCGGTGGACACCCTGCTCGGGGCCGGACTGGCCCGGCGCGGCGGGTTCCGGCATCCCGCGGTGGGCGCCGCGGTGCTGGCCGACCTGTCCGCCGCCGGCCGCGCCGAGCTGCACCTGCGGGCCGCGCACCGGCTGCACCTGGCAGGCGAGCCGCCGACGCCGATCGCCGAGCACCTGCTGGCCGCCGGAGGCATCAGCGGGCAGTGGGCAGTGCAGGTGCTCTGGTCCGCCGGCGAGCACGCGCTGACCGAGGACCGGGTGGAGTACGCGGTGGAGTGCCTGGAGCTGGCGCACCGCAGCAGCACCGACGACCAGAACCGGGCGACCATCCGGATGATGCTGGTGGGCCTGGCCCGCAGGGCGAACCCGGCGGTGGTGGCCCGGCACCTGGCCGAGCTGACCGAGGCGCTGCGCAAGGGCACGCTGAACACCAGGGACGCGCTGACCTCGGTGCGCTGCCTGCTGCTGCACGGCCGCAACGACGAGGCCGCCGAGGCGCTGAACCAGCTGAGCGCGACGGTCGGGCAGACCGACCGGCAGACCGCGCTGGAGCTGGCGGTCACCCGGGAGTGGATGTACAGCATGCACCCGCCGCTGCTGTCCAGGCTGCCCGAGGCCGAGCTGGCGCCCGAGGCGATCGCCCTGGGCGCGGTGCGGGACCCCCGGCTGCAGACCGGGCTGGCGCTGCGCCGGGTGATCGCGGACGGTCCCGAGGAGACCGCGATCATGGACGCCGAGCAGGTGCTGCAGGGCTCCCGGCTGTCCGAGAAGACCTTCGACGCGCTGGTCTCCGCGCTGATGGTGCTCTACTTCGCCGACCGGCTGGACAAGGCGCTGCCCTGGGCGGACGCCCTGCTGGCCGAGTCGGCCGAGCGCAACGCGCCGGGCTGGCACGCCATGTTCGCCTCGGCCAGGGCCGCGATGGCGCTGCGCCAGGGCGACCTGCCCGGCGCCGAGCTGCACGCCCGCGCCGCGCTGCGGCACACCACCCCGCACACCTGGGGGGTGGCGGTAGGGGGTCCCCTTGGCAGCCTGATCGTGGCGCTGACCGAGATGGGCAAGCTGGCCGAGGCCGAGGAGCTGCTCAACCTGCCGACCCCGGACGCGATGCTGGAGTCGACCTTCGGCCTGCAGTACCTGTCCGCGCGCGGCCGCTGCCACCTGGCCGCGGACCGGCTCTACGCGGCGCTGGGCGACTTCCGGCGGTGCGGGGAGCTGATGGCCGAGTGGGGCATGGACCGCCCCTCGTTCGTACCGTGGCGCAGCGACGCCGCCGAGGTGCTGATCCGGCTGGGCAAGCAGCACGAGGCGCGGGCCCTGCTGGAGGAGCAGCTGGCCATGGACTGCGGTGGCCGGCCGCGGATCCGAGGGGTCGCGCTGCGGCTGCTGGCCTCGATCAGCGAGCCGCACCGGCGGACCCAGCTGCTCACCGAGGCGGTTGAGCTCTCCCGTGCGGGTGGCGACCGGTTGCAGCTGGCCAGGGCACTCGGCGAGCTGAGCAGGGCGCAGCTGGACGCGGACTCCACCCAGGCGCGGATGACCCTGCGCCGGGCCTGGCACCTGGCGCGGGAGTGCCAGGCGGCGCCGCTGTGCGAGGAGCTGGTGCCCGGTCAAGCCGGCGTCGAGGCCGAGGCCCCGCCCGCCCCGGTGGAGGTGGACGCGGATCGGATGACCGCGCTCTCCGACGCCGAGCAGCGGGTGGCCGCGCTGGCCGCACAGGGGCACACGAACCGGCAGATCGCCAGCAAGCTCTGCATCACGATCAGCACGGTCGAGCAGCACCTGACCCGGGTGTACAAGAAGCTGAACGTGACCCGGCGGGCTGACCTACCGGCTGGGCTGCACAGTCCAGACGCGGCGGTAAGTGCATAAAACCCCCAGGGGTGGCGGGACGGCGAATGGGTTCTTAGGGGCTCGTAGGGGTTAAAAGTAGGGGGGATCCCCGGCCTACGATTTTCCGGAATCAATTCGCCGTTCATTCGCCGTCGCATTGTGCGGCGAGACCCCTGGGGGTTGTCATGCCCGCCTACAAAAATGAAGAAGGAATTCTGGTCGGCAAGGTCGAACCCTGCCGCATGGTCGATCTGCCCGAGCACAACGACCCGCGCGGCAACCTGTGCGTGGTGGAGGCGGGCAAGGAGATCAAGTTCGACATCAAGCGCGTGTACTACCTGTACGACCTGCCCGCGACCACCATCCGCGGCGCGCACGGGCACCGCAACCTGGAACAGCTGATCGTCGCGGTGCACGGCAAGTTCGACATCACCGTCGACGACGGCGAGTACCGGGATCGTTTCCACCTGGACAATCCCAGTCGCGGTCTCTACGTCGGCCCGATGGTGTGGCGGAACCTGATTAACTTCTCCCCCGGCGCGGTCGGACTGGTACTCGCCTCCACGCACTACGACGAGGCCGACTACTACCGCGAGTACGCCGACTTCCAGCGCGACGCCAGGAAACTCTGATGACCGTTCCCTTTCTCGACCTGAAGGCGCCGCACGAGGAACTGCGCGCCGGTCTGGACGCCGCCTACCGCCGGGTGCTGGACTCCGGCTGGTTCCTGCTGGGCCCCGAGCTCGCCGCCTTCGAGGCCGAGTTCGCCGCCTACTGCGAGGCCGAGCACTGCGTGGCCGTGGGCAGCGGCTGTGACGCGCTGGAGCTGGTGCTGCGCGCCCTGGACATCGGCCCCGGCGACGAGGTGATCGTGCCCAGCGCGACCTTCATCGCCAGCTGGCTGGCCGTCTCCGCGGTCGGCGCCACCCCCGTCCCGGTTGAGCCGGACGAGCAGACCCAGCTGATCGACCCGAAGCAGGTCGAGGCGGCGATCACCGCGCGCACCAAGGCGATCATGCCGGTGCACCTGTACGGCCAGCCGGCGGACCTGGACGCCCTCGGCGAGATCGCCGCGGCGCACGGGCTGCACGTGGTGGAGGACGCCGCGCAGGCGCACGGCGCGCGGTACAAGGGCCGCCGGGTCGGCGCGGGCTCGCTGGCGGCGGGGTTCAGCTTCTACCCCGGCAAGAACCTCGGCGCGCTGGGCGACGGCGGCGCGGTGGTGACCTCCTCGGCCGAGCTGGCCGACAAGCTGCGGCTGCTGCGCAACTACGGGTCGCGGGTGAAGTACCAGCACGAGATCCAGGCGACCAACTCCCGGCTGGACGAGCTGCAGGCCGCGATGCTGCGGGTCAAGCTGCCGGCGCTGGACCGCTGGAACGCCCGGCGGCAGCAGATCGCCGAGCGTTACCTGCGCGAGCTGGCCGGGATCGACGGCCTGGCGCTGCCGGCGGTGGCGGAGTGGGCGGAACCGGTGTGGCACCTGTTCGTGGTGCGCTGCCGGCACCGCGCGGCGGTGCAGGAGCGGCTGACCGCGGCCGGCATCGGCACGCTGATCCACTACCCGGTGCCGGTGCACCGGTCACCGGCATACGCCTCGGGGGCCTGGGGCGAGCTGCCGGTGGCGGACCGGCTGGCCGAGCAGGTGCTGAGCCTGCCGATCGGCCCGCACCTGCCGGATGAGCAGGTGGACGCGGTGATCACGGCGGTCCGGGCCGCCTTCGCCGCCGAGTAGGGGCCGCGGCCCGGATGTGTGCCGGCACCCGGGCCGCACCCCCAGCACCGGGTGCCGCGCCGGTCTCGGCCCGGCCCCAGCCCTCAGCTCCGGCTCTCAGCCCCGGCCGAGGTCGGCGATCTTGCGGGCCAGCAGCGCCCGTTCCTTCTCGTTGCCGCACAACCGGATCGCCCGCGCCAGCTCCGCCCGCGCCTCCTCGGCGCGCCCCAGGCGGGTGAGCAGCTCCCCGCGCACGCTGGGCAGCAGGTGCGAGGTCGGCAGGGCCTTCGCGGCCACCAGCTCGTCCACGATCGGCAGCGCCGCGGCCGGGCCCTGCGCCATGGAGACCGCGACCGCCCGGTTGAGCTCGACCACCGGCGAGGGCGCGACCCGGGCGAGTGCTTCGTAGAGCAGCACGATCCGCGCCCAGTTCGTCGCCGCCACCGACTCGGCCACGGCATGGCACTCGGCGATCGCGGCCTGCACGCCATAGGCGCCGAGCCCGCGGCCGACCCGCTGGGCGCGGGTCAGCGCGGCCCGGCCCCGGCGGATCGCGGCCTGATCCCAGCGGCCGCGGTTCTGATGTTCCAGCAGCACCGGTTCGCCGTCCGGGCCGATGCGGGCGGGGAAGCGCGCGGCGGTCAGTTCCAGCAGCGCGAGCAGTCCGAGCACCTCGGGCTCAGTGGGCATCAGCCGCGCGAGCACCCGCGCCAGGCGCTGGGCCTCGCCTGCCAGGTCGACCCGGATCAGGTCGCTGCCGGAGCTGGCCGAGGACCCCTCGGTGAAGATCAGGTAGACCACGCTGAGCACCGACCCCAGCCGCTCCGCCCGCTCCCGTCCCGACGGCACCTCGAACGGCACCCGCGCCGCGGCCAGGGTCTTCTTCGCCCTGGTGATCCGGGCCTGCACGGTCGCGGTCGGCACCAGGAACGCCCTGGCGATCTCATCGCTGGCCAGGCCGCCGACCACGCGCAGGGTCAGGCTCACCCGCGCTTCCCTGGACAGCACCGGGTGGCAGGAGATGAACATCAGCGCCAGCACGTCGTCGTCGAGCTGGTCCGGATCCCACAGCACGTCACCGGTGTCCGCGGGTTCGCTGCCGGCGTACGCTCCGCCGTCGTCCAGGTCGCGGGCGAAGGCGGCGTACCGGTGGTCGAGCGCGGCGCGCCTGCGGAAGGCGTCGATGGCCCGGCGCCTGCCCGCGGTGAGCAGCCACCCCGCCGGATTGCGCGGCACCCCCTCCCGCGGCCAGGTCACCAGCGCCTCGGCCAGCGCCTCCTGGGCGAGGTCCTCGGCCAGCGCGAAGTCGCCGGTGCCGCGGGCGAGCGCGCCGACGATCCGCGCCGACTCGATCCGCCACACCGCGGCCACCGCCGCCCGCCCGGTCGGTTCAGCCATCGCTCAGAGCTGCCCAGTCGCCTCGCGCCACGCCCGCTCCTTCTGGATCCACACGTTGTCCTGCGGGAACTCCTCGATCGAGGTGATCCGCCGGATCTCGCACTTGGCCCCCGGCCCGGTCATCGGCGCCCGCCGAGCCCACTCCACGGCTTCTTCCCTGGACGCCACGTTCACGATCCAGAAGCCGCCGAACAGCTCCTTGGTCTCGCCGTAGGGACCATCGGTGACCACCGGCGGCTCGGTCGAGTAGTCGACGACCACCCCGTCGGCGGTGTCCAGCCCCTCGGTCGCGACCAGGACACCGGCGCGGATCATCTCGTCGGCGAACTTCCCCATCGACTCCATGATCTCGCCGAAGTCGACGTCCTGGTACGCCTGGAAGGTCTCGTCGGTGGCGCGCATGATCAGCATGAACTTCATGGTGGAACTCCCTGGGTCGGTCGGGGTCCGGTGGACCCGTTCACTCCTAGGTCGAACGGGGTGGGCGGGGGATCGACAGGGGGTGGGGATTTTTTGGGCGGCTTGGGGAGCGTAGGGCGGGACCGGTGGATCTGCCGGTGGCGAGGCTGGGTGATCGGCTGAACGGCTGGCGGGGCTTGTCTCCTTTGCCGCTCGCTGCGCTACCCCGCCGTCCTGCCTCTCCTGTCCTGCCTCTCCCACCACGTCCCCTCCCCCTCCCATTCGCTCCCCTCCCCTACCTCCCGCCAGCTTCCCTTTAAGACGACCGGTCATATTGAGACGACCGGTCATATTCAAGAGCGGCCACCGTCGGGCTGAATATGACCGGTCATCTCAATGTGACCGGTCGTCTTAAAAGGCAGGGCTTGAGAAGAGGGGGCGAGAGGGCGGGCGGAGAGGCGGGCGGAGAGGGGCGGGCGGAGAGGCGGGCGGAGAGGGGCGGGCGGAGAGGGGCGAGAGAGAGAAGAGCGGAGAGAAGAGGGGCGGGATTGAGAGGAGGTGGGAGCGAGAGGCAGGGCGGGAGCGAGAGGGGCGGCAGTGAGCCGGCGCTGGAGACGGAGCCCTCCACCCAAGCCAAGGGCCCGGACGCATCCCCGCGTCCGGGCCCCATCAACCAATCCAGCCAATCCGGCTACGGAGCCACCACAACCGACCCCTTCAGCGGCAGCTGCGCCGACGACCCGCCAACCTGCACCGTCCGCACCCCCGCCCCCGTGACCCACCGGTCAGCAGCCGAGTTCCAGTACTTCAACCGCTGCGCGTCCACCTTCACCGTGACCCGCTTGCTCTCCCCCGGCAGCAGCTCCACCTTCGCGTACCCCGCCAGCGCCTTCTCCGCCTGCGGCGCGCTCACCAGCGGGCTCGCGCCCAGGTACACCTGCGGCACCTCCTTGCCCTTCCGGATTCCGGTGTTACGCAAGGAGAAGCTCACCTCCAGACCATCCGCGACGACCTTGGTCGCCAGGTCCGTGTAGGTGAACGAGGTGTAGGACAGCCCGTGGCCGAACGGGAACAGGGGCTTGACCTTCTGCTTGTCGTACCAGCGGTAGCCGACCTGGATGCCCTCGGTGTACTTCTGCTCGTTGCCGATCCCGGGGTAGCGCTCCGGGTTGTTGGCGACGGGGTGGCTGTTCTCGTCCAGCGGGAAGGTCTGGGTGAGCTTGCCGCTGGGGTTGGTGTCGCCGAACAACAGTGCCGTGGTGGCCTCGGCGCCGGTCTGGCCGGGGTACCACATGTCCAGCACCGCGGCGGTCTTGTCCAGCCAGGGCATGGTGATCGACGAACCCGTGTTGAGCACGACCACGGTGTTGGAGTTCGCCTTGGCCACCTCGGTGATCAGCTTGTTCTGGCGGCCGGGCAGGGACAGGTTGGCCCGGTCGTAGCCCTCCATGCCGTCGTCGTAGGCGAAGACCACCGCGGTGCGGGCGGTCTTGGCGGCCTGCACCGCGGCCACGATGGCGGCCTCGGCGGCCTCCGGGGTGACCCAGGACAGCTTGACCGACAGCGAAGACGCCACCGGGGCCGAGCCGGACATGGTGATCTTGTGGGTGCCCGCGGTCAGGTGGACCACCGCGCTGGTGATCTTGCCGTAGACCTCGCCCGCTTCGATCGGGGTTTGGTTGCCGATCTGCACCGTGGCGAAACCGCCGGTGGCCTCGATGGCGATCCGGTAGTCGCCGGTGACCGGCGCGGTCAGGGTGCCCTCGTAGAACTGGCCCGCGGTGCCCGGCTGGAGCACCGTGCCGGTCGGGAACGCCGGGGTCAGCGTGCCTGCCGGGATCGGCGAGCCGACGAGCTCCTCACCGGCGGAGTAGGTCACCGTGGCGCCTGCTCCGGCGCGGGCGCGGATGGTGTCGATCGGGGCCTTGGCGCTGTCCGGCACCACGTGCGCGCTGCCCAGGCCGGTGACCTTGGGGTCCTTGGCGCGCGGGCCGATCACCGCGATGCTGGCGCCGTCACCGGCGAGCAGCGGCAGGGCCTGGTTCTGGTTGCGCAGCAGCACACCGCCAGCTTCGGCGACCTGCTGGGTGACCGCGTTGGCGGTGGCCAGGTCGCGGGCCGGCCGGGGGCGCGGGTTGGCGCCGATGAGACCGTGCCGGTCCAGCTGGCCGACGATCCTGCTCACCGCTCTGTCCAAAGTAGACATCGGGATCTGGCCGTTCTGCACGGCTTCCTTCAGCTTCTTGCCGAAGTGCAGGCCGCCGGGGATGCCGTGTTCGACGCCCTGGCTCCAGTCGATGCCCAGTTCCTGGTCCAGGCCCTTGCTGATCGAGTCAGTGCTGTGCGTGGCCAGCCAGTCCGACATCACCCAACCCTGGAAACCCCACTGCTCGCGCAGGATCGAGGTGAGCAGCTCCTGGTGCCCGCAGGACGGGGTGCCGTTGACCTTGTTGTAGGCGCACATCACCGAGCTGACGCCTGCCTTGACCGAGGCCTCGAACGCGGGCAGCTCGATCTCGCGCAGGGTCTGCTCATCGACGGTGACGTTGATGTTCTGCCGGTTGTGCTCCTGGTTGTTCGCCGCGTAGTGCTTGGCGGTGGCGATCAGGCCCTGGCTCTGGATGCCCCTGATCTGCGCGGCCGCGGTGCGCGCGGAGACCAGCGGGTCCTCGCTGAAGGTCTCGAAGTTCCGGCCAGCCTGCGGCACCCTGATGATGTTCATCATCGGGCCGAAGACCACATCCTGTTGCAGCGCACGGCCATCGCGACCCATGACCTCGCCGTACTTGCGGGCCAGCTCGTCGTCGAAGGTGGCGGCGAGCGCGACCGGCGCCGGCATCGCGGTGGCCGGCTGGTTGTTCAGCCGGATACCCGCCGGGCCGTCGGCGGAGCGGATCTCCGGGATGCCCAGCCGCGGCACGCCGGGCAGCGAGCCGACGCTGAACGGGCCGGTGAAGGCGACCGTCCAGTGCACGAACGAGAGCTTCTCGTCCAGGGTCATCTGGGCGACCAGCGGGTGCGTCCCGGTGCGCCCACTGGTCGGCGCCGCGGTGGCTCCGGTGCTCGCCACCAGGGTGGTGGCGGCCGTCAGGGCCAGTGCGGCCAACAGCTTCTTGCTGCGTCTCACTTCACGACTCCCACGAACAGACCGCGGCCGGACGGGCCGCCTTCGACGAACTCCACGACGCAGCCGGCCCGCTCGAAGGCGGTCTCGTACTGCTCGCGGGTGAACAGGGTGATGACGTGCGTGTCGGTGAAGTGCTCGATGCCCTTGTCCGGCTCGGCGACCGTGTAGTGCACGTCCATGTGGGTGTAGTCGCCCTCGCGGCGGGAGTGCGAGACCCTGGCGATGGTGCGGCCGTCCACCCGGACCACGTCGCCGCCGACGTAGCCGTCCAGGAACTTCTCCGGCGTCCACCAGGGCTCGATCACGATCACGCCGCCGGGCTCGGTGTGCCGGGCGAAGGCGGCCAGCGCGCGGTCCAGCTCGTCCTGGTCGGCCATGTAGCCGATGGAGCTGAACATGCAGGTGACCGCGTGGAAGGTGCGGCCGAGGTCGAACTCGCGCATGTCGCCCTGGTGCACGGTGACCTCGGGGAAGCGGTCACCGGAGATGCGCACCATGGCCTCGGAGAGCTCAAGTCCCTCCACGTGGCCGAAGAGCTCGGTGAACGGGCCGAGGTGCGCGCCGGTGCCGGAGGCCACGTCGAGCAGGTCGGTCGCGTCCGCCTTGCGGGCGGTGATCAGCCCGTGCACCTGGGCGGCCTCGGCCGGGTAGTCCTTGCCGCGGCCTCGGTAGATGGCGTCGTAGACCTCCGCCAACTCGGTGTCGTACATGGGTTTCCTTACGCTGAGGGGACCGGGGCACGGTGCCGGGCGGCCAGGCGCTCCAGCTCCGGGACGATCTCGTTGGGTTTGGGGTCGGCGAGCACCTCACCGCGCAGCCTGGCCGCGCCCTCGCTGAAGGCGGGGTCGGTGAGCAGACGGATGAGCTTGTCCCGCAGGGCTTCCGCGGTCAGCTCGGCCGGGCGCACGTACAGACCGGCGTTGATGCCCTCCAGCTGCTGGGCCTTGAGCACCGCGTCGAACATCTCCGGCAGCAGCAGCTGCGGCACGCCGTAGAGCATCGCGGTGGCCGCGGTGCCCGCGCCGCCGTGGTGGATGATCGCCGAGCAGGTGGGCATCAGAGCGTGCAGCGGCACGAACTCCACCAGCTTCAGGTTCTCCGGCACCTCGGTGAGCTCGGCCTGCTGGGCCGCACTCATGGTGGCGATGATCTCGATGTCCAGGTCGGCCATGGCCGTCACCAGGTCGGTGAAGGAGACCGAGTCACCGCCGAGGCTCTCCCGCGCGGACACGCCGAGGGTGATGCACACCCTGGGCCGGGAAGGCTTGACCCGCAACCACTCCGGCACCACCGCGGGCCCGTTGTAGGGCACGTAGCCCATGGGCACGATGGGCTGGCCCACCGCCAGCCGGGTGCTGGCCGGGGTCTGGTCGATCGTCCACTGGCCGCTGACCAGCTCCTCGTCGAAGGTGATGCCGAGGCGTTCGCAGGTCCAGCCCAGCCATTCGCCCAGCGGGTCGTCCTGGTGCGGTTCGGGCTGCTGCTCGTGCAGCTCCAGGAAGCGGTTCCTGGTGCGGGTGAGCACATCCGGGCCCCAGAGCAGCCGGGCGTGCGCGGCCCCGCTGGCCCGCGCGGCCAGGGACCCGGCCCAGGTGAACGGTTCCCAGATGACCAGGTCCGGCTGCCAGGAGCGGGCGAAGGCGACCAGCTTGTCGACCATGGAGTCGTTGTTGGCCAACGAGTAGAACATCGGCGTCATCATGGTGTACATGCCGAGCATGTAGTCCCAGGTGAGCACCTCCGGCCTGGTCTCGGAGAAGTTGATCTCCGGATGGTCGGCCTGTTTCTCGCTGGTGGCCTGCTCGCGGGTCTGGTGGATGACGTGGTCCTCGCCGACCGGGACCGCGGTGAGCCCGGCGTGCGTGATCGCGTCGGTGAGCGCGGGCTGGCTGGCGATGCGGACCTCGTGGCCCGCGGTGCGCAGCGCCCAGGCCAGCGGCACCATGCTGAAGAAGTGGGTGTTGTGCGCGAAGGAGGTCATGAGCACACGCATCGGCGGCTCCTTCCGAAGCGGGGGCGGCTAGGCCGTGACGGGGAGGCTGAGTGGGCCGCGCAGGACCGGGGAGCGCCTGCGGCGCAACAGCTTGCCGGTCTGGCGCAGCTTGGGGGCGTGTTCGGCGAGCACCCGCAGCGCGGTCTCGGCCTGCACCCGCAGCAGCGGGGCCAGCAGTCCACAGTGGAATCCACCGGTGAAGGACAGCGGCGCGGGACCGGGCGCGCGGGTCAGCTCGAACTCGTCGGCGTCGGCGTAGAGCCCCGGGTCGCGGCCCGCGGCCCCGGCGAGCACCACCAGCTGGCTGTCCTTGGGGATCTCGATGCCGGCGAACTCGGTGTCGGCCAGGGCGACCCTGGTGTGCAGCTGGACCGGGGCGTCGTAGCGCAGCGTCTCGGTGACCGCGTCGGCGGCCAGGCCGGGGTCGCCGGCCAGCTTCGCCCACTGCTCGGGGTGGGCCAGCAGCGCGTGCACCGCGTTCACCAGCAGCGTGGTGCCGATCTCCACCCCGGCGGTGGCGGTGATCACCGCGGCGTGCCGGGCCTCGGGCACCGTGCAGCCCATGTCGGACAACAGCTTCGTCACGTTGGCCAGTGCGGCCAGCAGGGCCCTGGTCGGGCCGAGCGGCTGCGGGCACACCAGGGAGTCCAGGGTGGGCCGCAGGTCGGCGCACAGGCTGGCGAAGTGCGCGCGGTCGGCGTCGGGGATGCCGAGCAGGTCCGCGGTGAGGTCCACCGCCAGCGGCGCGGCGAAGTCGGTCACCAGGTCGAACCGGCTGTCCCGGTTGCCGATCCTGGCCTCGGCCAGGCGGCGGACGTGCGGTTCGTGGATGTGCACGGCCTGTTCGCTGAGCAGGTTCGCGGCGCGCTCGGTGATCCGGGCGTGCTCGGCCGCGCCAAGACCGAGGAAGGTCTCGTCCAGCGGGAGCACCTGCGGCACCGGCGGTTCGCCGTCGGCCTTGCGCAGGCCCAGCCTCGGGTCGGTGAGGATGGTGCGGCCCAGGCCGGGGTCGGCGGTGACGAACGCGCCGAGCAGGCTCTGGTGCAGCACACCGCGTTCGCGGACCATGGCGTGGAACGGGGTGGGGTCGTCGGCCTGGGCGCGCAGGATGAGCGCGTACGGGTCGCCGGTGGTGCCGAAGTGCCACTGGAGCCCTCGGGTCATCTGCAGGTGCAGGCCCAGCTGGCTCGGCGTGCGGTCGGACATCACGCCTCCTTGGCGCAGAAGGAGATGAGCTGGTCGGAGATCTCGTTGACGACGTCCGACTGGTGGTGGTTGAGGTAGAAATGGCCACCGGGCATGGTGCGCAGCGCGAACTCGCCGCGGGTGTGCTCGCCCCAGGTGGTGGCCTCGTCGAGGTTGACCCTGGGGTCCGCCTCGCCGACGATCGCGGTGATCGGGCAGGACAGTGGCACCCCGCCCTGCCAGCGGTAGGTCTCGGCGGCCTTGTAGTCGCTGCGGATCGCGGGCAGCACCATGCGCAGCAGCTCCTCATCGCCCAGCAGCGCGGAGTCGGTGCCGGAGAGGCGTTGCAGCTCGGCCACGATGCCGTCGTCGCTCTGCTGGTGCACGCGTTCGTCCCGGTGCCGGGAGGGGGCGCGGCGGCCGGAGGCGAACAGCGCGGCCGGGACCACGTCGAACTCCTGCTCCAGCAGGGTGGCGACCTCGAAGGCGATGCTCGCGCCCATGCTGTGCCCGAACAGCGCCAGCGGCTGGTCGGTCCAGGCGAGCAGGGGTTTGACGATCTCCCTGGCGAACTCCTGCACGTTCTCGATCCGCGGGTCCAGCCGCCGGTCCTGCCGTCCCGGGTACTGCACGGCCAGCACCTCGATGGAGGGGGTGAGCGCGGCCGAGAACGGGTAGTAGTAGCTGGCCGCGCCACCGGCGTGCGGGAAGCAGGCCAGCCGCACCTTGCTGTCCTCGGTGGGGTGGAATCGGCGCAGCCAGAGGCCGTTGTCGCCGGTGTCTGCTGTCATCGTGGTTCCTGTTCTTACTTCGCGTTTCCGGCGACGGTGACGGACGAGGCGAGCCAGTCCACAATGGACTGTGCGGTGGCCCCGGCGTGCTGCTGGGTCATGGTGAAGTGGTTGCCCGGCACATCGGCCACGGCGTGCGGGAAGGGCCAGTGCGAGCGCCAGTCCGCCTCGCCGGTCCACTCCCCCATCGGCTCGCTGGCCCGCACCAGCAGGGTGGGCACGGGCAGTGCGCTGGGCTGCCACCCGGCGAGGTGCCGGTAGTAGGCGCCCATGGCGGTGAGCCGGGTGTCGTCAGCGGTCACGTAGTCGCCCTGGTTGCCGAGCATCCATTCGGTCATCTCCCGCTGCCACACGCCGATCGGGCCACTGTGGTCGGGTTCGTAGACGTCCAGCAGCACCAGTCCGGCGGGCGGGGTGCCGCCCTCGGTCAGGTGCACGGCGAGCTGGTGCGCCAGGATCGCGCCCGCGGAGTGTCCGATGAGGACGAACGGGCGGCCGTCGGCGTGGGCCAGCACGGCCTCGGCCTGCAGGCTCAAGGCGGCGGTCAGCGTGGCGGGCAGGGGTTCGCCGTCGAGGTAACCGGGCAGCGGCAGCGCGGCCATCGGACACTGGCCGCGCAGGGCGGTGGCCAGCCGGGCGAACTCGTGCGGGCCGGAGATGGCCGCGGTGCCGCTGCACCCGATGAGCACCGGTCCGTCGCCGTCGGCGGCCAGCCGGACCGGGCGGACCAGGTCGGCGCGGTCGCTGGTCTCGTCGAAGCTGGGCCGGAACGCGGCGGTGTCGGCGAGCAGGTCCATGAACTGGGCGATCCGTCCACTTCGGACGGACTCCTGGTACAGGTTGGCCAGGGTGCTGGACTTCTGGACCGGGGTCTCGTTGGCACTGACGCGCTCCCGCAGGTGGGCGGCGAGCTCGGCCGGGGTGGGGTGCTGGAGCAGCAGGCCGGGCGCGAGCTGGACGCCGGTGGCCGCGGTCAGCCGGTTGCGCAGCTCGACCGCGGTGAGCGAGTCGAAGCCGGACTCCAGGAAGGCGCGGTCGGTGGCCACGTCCTCGGCGGCGGCGTGGCCGAGCACGGCGGCGGCGTGCCCGCGGACCAGGTCCAGCAGGCGGCGCTGGGCCTCGGCCGGTTCAAGTGCGGCCAGCCGTTCGGCGAACCCAGGTTCGGGCGCGGGCTGGGCGGCCGGTTCCGGCTTGGCGCGGCGTTGCGCGGCCAGTCCGGGCAGCAGCTCGGCGAGGGCGGTGAGGTCCTGGTTCTCCACCGCGGTCCAGAACTGCTCGTCCGCGGTGATGCCCGCGGCGGGTTCGAGCCAGTACCGCTGGTGCTGGAAGGCGTAGGTGGGCAGCTCGACCCGGTTGCCGCCGCGGACCGCGGGCGCGAAGTCCACCGGCACACCCCGGGTCCAGGCCTCGGCGAGGGAGGTGTGCAGCCGCAGCAGCCCGCCCTCCTCCCGGCGCAGCGAGCCGACGGTGACCGCGGGGGTCTCGGCCCGGTCGGCGGTCTCCTGGATGCCCACCGCGAGCACCGGGTGCGGGCTGGTCTCGATGAAGGTGCGATGCCCGGTGGCGAGCAGCCCGCGCACGGTCTCCTCGAAGCGCACGGTCTGGCGCAGGTTGGTGTACCAGTACTCGGCGTCCAGCGCGGCGGTGTCGATCGGGCCCGCGGTGACGGTGGAGTGGAACGGGATGTCCGAGGTGCGCGGCGACAGTCCACTGAGGACGGTCAGCAGCTCCTCGCGGATCTGTTCGACGTGCGCGGAGTGCGAGGCGTAGTCCACCGGGATCCGGCGGGCCTTGACGTCGGTGTCGGCGCAGTCGGTGAACAGCTCCTCCAGCGCGTCCGGATCCCCGGCCACCACAACGGAGGAAGCGCCGTTGACCGCGGCCACCGAGATCCGCCCGTCCCAGCGGGCCAGCCGCGCCTCGACCTCGGCGACCGGCAGTGGGATCGACATCATCCCGCCCTTGCCCGCCAGTGCCCGGATCGCCTTGCTGCGCAGGGCAATCACCTTGGCCGCATCCCGGAGGGACAGCGCGCCGGAGACCGCGGCGGCGGCGATCTCGCCCTGTGAGTGGCCGACCACTCCGGCAGGCTCGACACCGTGCGACCGCCAGACCGCGGCGAGGGAGACCATGACCGCCCAGAGCGCGGGCTGGACCACATCGACCTGGTCGTAGTCGTTGTCGCGCAGGACATCCAGCAGGTTCCAGTCGACGAACTCCTGGAGCGCGTCGGCGCACTCGGCGATGCGGGCGGCGAAGACCGGGGAGGAGTCGAGGAGTTCGACGGCCATGCCCCGCCACTGGGAACCCTGGCCGGGGAAGACGAAGACGACCTTGCCTGGCCGGGCGGCGCTGCCGCGGACCAGGGCGGGGGTGATCTCGTCGGTGGCGAGGGCGTCCAGGGCGGTGAGGTCGCCGATCAGGACGGCGCGGTGCTCGAAGGCGCTGCGGGTGGTGAGGGTGTGCGCGAGGTCGAGCGGGGCGGGGGTGTGCTTGGCGAGGTGGTCGCGGAGGCGGGTGGCCTGGGCGCGGAGGGCGGCGGCGGTCTTGCCGGAGAGCAGGAAGGGCAGCGCGGTGGCTTCGGCGGGCACGGTGCACGCGGCGGCAGCGGTCGGCGCGGTGGGCGTGGCAGCGTCGGCGGGCGCGGCGGCAGCGGTCGGCGCGGTGGCCATGGCGGCCGCGGGCTGGGCGGCGGCGCTGGTCTCATTTTCCACGGCCGCCGGTGCCTGTTCCAGGATGACGTGCGCGTTCGTGCCGCTCACCCCGAAGCTGGACACCCCGGCCCGTCGCACCTCCCCTGTCCACGGCTGCGGCTCGGTCAGCAGCGACACCGCGCCCACCGACCAGTCCACCTGCCGCGAGGGCTCGTCCACGTGCAACGTCTTGGGCAGCACCCCGTGCCGCATCGCCATGACCATCTTGATCACACCGGCGACCCCGGCCGCGGCCTGGGTGTGCCCGATGTTCGACTTCACCGAACCCAGCCACAGCGGGCGCTCCCGCTCCTGACCGTACGCGGCGAGCACCGCCTGCGCCTCGATCGGGTCGCCGAGGCGGGTGCCGGTGCCGTGCGCCTCCACCACGTCCACCTGGGCGGGGGTGAGCTGCGCGTCGGCGAGGGCGGCGCGAATGACGCGTTGCTGGGACGGGCCGTTCGGGGCGGTGAGGCCGCTGGAGGCGCCGTCCTGGTTGACCGCGCTGCCCTTGAGCACCGCGAGGATCGGGTGGCCGTTGCGCTGGGCGTCGGAGAGGCGTTCGACCAGGAGCAGGCCGACGCCCTCGCCCCAGCCGGTGCCGTCGGCGGCGTCGGCGAAGGCCTTGCAGCGGCCGTCGGTGGCCAGGCCGCGCTGGCGGGAGAACTCGACGAAGATCTGCGGGGTGGCCATGGTGGTCACGCCACCGGCAAGGGCCAGCGTGCACTCGCCCTTGCGCAGGGCTTGCGCGGCCAGGTGCAGCGCCACCAGCGAGGAGGAGCACGCGGTGTCGATGGTGAGCGCGGGGCCCTCCAGGCCGAGGGTGTAGGCGATGCGGCCGGAGGCGACGCTGCCGGAGTTGCCGGTGCCGAGGTAGCCCTCGACGCCCTCGGGGACCTCGTGCAGGCGGGCGGCGTAGTCGTTGTAGATCACCCCGGCGAACACGCCGGTCTTGCTGCCGCGCAAGGTGGCCGGGTCGATGCCGGCCCGCTCGAAGGCCTCCCAGGAGGTCTCCAGCAGCAGGCGCTGCTGGGGGTCCATGGCCAGGGCCTCGCGCGGGGAGATGCCGAAGAAGGCGGGGTCGAAGTCGGCGACGCCGTCCAGGAACGCGCCGTGGCCGGTGTAGGTGCGGCCGGTGGCGGACGGGTCGTCGTCGAGCAGGTCGGGCCAGCCGCGGTCGGCCGGGAACCCGGTGACCGCGTCCCCGCCCTCGGCCAGCAGGTCCCACAGCTGCTCCGGTGAGCCGATGCCGCCGGGGTACCGGCAGGCCATGCCGATGATGGCGATCGGCTCGTGCTCGGCCGCGCGGACCTCGGTCAGCTCCTGGCGGGTCTGCCGGAGGTCCGCGGTGACCTGCTTGAGGAAGTGCCTGAGCTTGTCCTCATTGGACACTGTGGTTCCCTTCTCCCCAGTAGGAATCCCCGTTACGAGATTCCGAACTCCTTGCCAATGAGGTCGAACAGGTCGTCGTCGGTGGCCGCTTCCAGGTCTTCGGCGGCCGGGGTGCCGTTGGCCTCGGTCCACTTGGCCAGCAAGGACTTCAGCCGGAGGGTGATGTGCGCCCGGGACTCCTCGTCCGGGGCGATCCCGGACAGGTCGTCTGGCACGATCACCGACAGGCTGGCCTCCAGCCGGTCCAGCTCGGCCAGCAGCGGACTGCCGCCCGCCGGGGCCGTGGACTGGGGCACGCTGTCGTCCAGGTGCGCGGCCAGCGCCTCCGGAGTCGGGTGGTCGAAGACCAGCGTGGCGGCCAGGCGCAGGCCGGTGGCCGCGTTCAGCCGGTTCCGCAGCTCGACCGCGGTGAGCGAGTCGAACCCGAGCTCCAGGAAGCCCTTGCTCTCCTCGACCGCGTCCGGCGAGGAGTGCCCCAGCACCGCGGCAACCTGCCCGCGGACCAGGTCCAGCAGCACCTCGCGCCGCTGGGCGCCGGTGCGGCTGTGCAGTCGCTGCGTGAGCGCCGTGGCGTCCGGGGCCGCGCCGGCCGCCGTTCGGCGACCGGGCTTGCGGACGAGCCCGCGCAGCAGGGCGGGCACCTCGGCCTGTGCCCGCAGCGCCGTGGTGTCCAACCCGATGGGCACCAGCACCGCCGATTCCACTGTGCTGGCCGCGTCCAGCAGTGCCAACCCCTGTTCTGAAGACAGGGGTGCCATGCCGGCCCTGGCCAGCCGCCCCAGTTCGGCCTCGTCCAGGTGGCCGGTCATGCCGCTGGCCTGCGCCCACAGGCCCCAGGCCAGGGACACGGCTGGTTTGCCCAGCTCACGGCGGTAGGCGGCGAGTCCGTCCAGGAAGGCGTTGGCCGCGGCGTAGTTGCCCTGGCCAGCGCCGCCGAAGGTGGCGGCGGCGCTGGAGAACAGCACGAACTCGGTGACCTCGCCGGTCAGCTCGTGCAGGTTGACCGCGGCGTCCACCTTGGGCCGCAGCACCGCGGCCAGCCGGTCAGGGGTGAGCGCGGAGAGCACGCCGTCGTCGAGCACCCCTGCCGCGTGCACCACGGTGGACAGGGGTTGATCAAGGGTGCCCAGCAGCGCGGCCAGCGCGTCCCGGTCGGCGGCGTCGCAGGCCTCGATCCGGACCTGCGCGCCGAGCGCGGTCAGCTCCGCGTGCAGTTCCGCCGCGCCGGGGGCGGCCGGGCCGCTGCGGCTGGTGAGCACCAGGTGCCGCACGCCCCGGCTGGTGACCAGGTGCCGGGCGACCAGCGCGCCGAGGGTGCCGGTACCGCCGGTGACCAGCGCGGATCCGCCTACCGTCGGGGCGGCGGCGGTCTTGGCCACGCGGGCCAGGCGGGGTGCGGTGAGCTTGCCCTGCCGGATGGCCAGCTGCGGTTCGCCGGTCTGCGCGGCGGCGGCGAGCTGCCGGGCGGAGTCGGGGCCGTCCAGGTCGAGCAGCTGGAACCGGCCCGGTTCCTCGGCCTGCGCCGAGCGGATCAGGCCCCAGACCGCGGCAGCGGCTGGATCGGTCACGTCCGCGGCCGCGCCCCTGGTGACCACCACTAGGCGGGAGCCGGCGAAGCGGGCGTCGGCCAGCCACCCCTGTGCCGCTTCCAGGGCGATAAGGGTGGTGGTGTGCGCGACCTTGGCCATGGGTCCGTCCACTGTGGCCAGTGGCAGGAATACCAGCTCGGGAACCTCGGTCAGTTCCGCCAGTCCGGTGTGCTCCTGCACCCGGACCCCTGCGGCGCGCAGACCGGCCGCGACGCCCAGTGCGTCGCCGAGCACGGCGGCGCGGCCCAGCGGCGTGGTGGGTGCGGGCACGGTGACCCAGTCGAGCTGGAACAGCGAGTCGTGGTGCCCGCCGCCGAGGGCGTCGGCGGAGAGGGCGCGCAGCACCAGGGAGTCGACGGTGGCCACCGGGTTGCCCTCGGGGTCGGTCACCGCCAGCGCGATGCCGTCGTTGTCCACCTTGGACAGTCGCACCCGCAGGCTGGTCGCGCCGGTGGCGTGCAGGCTGACCCCGGTCCAGGCGAAGGGCAGCCGGGCCTGGTCTGCGCTGAAGAAGCCGCCGAAGCCGATGGCCTGCACCGCCGCGTCCAGCAGGGCCGGGTGCAGCGCGAAGGCGTTGTCGTGGTGGTCTTCGGGCAGGGTGACCTCGGCGAAGACCTCGCCGCCCTTGGTCCAGGCGGCGCGCAGGCCCTGGAAGCTGGGGCCGTAGTCGTAGCCCGCCTCGCTGAGCCGGTGGTAGAGGTCGTCCAGGGCAACGGGTTCCGCGCCCGCGGGCGGCCAGGCGCCGACCGCGACCGGGGTGCCGAGGCCTGGCAGCAGGGTGCCGCTGGCGTGCAGCTGCCAGGGCTCGTCCTCGCCGGTCTGGGAGTGCACGGTCAGCGCGCGGGCGCCGGAGTCCTCCGGTTCGCCGACGGTGAGGTGCAGGCGGACCGCGCCGTCCTCGGGCAGCACCAGCGGCGCGGCCAGGGTCAGCTCCTCCACCCGGTCGCAGCCCGCGGCGATGGCGGCGTGCAGGGCGAGCTCGACGAAGGCGGTGCCGGGCAGCAGGATCGAGCCGAGCACGGCGTGGTCGGCCAGCCACGGGTGGCTGCGCACCGAGATCCGGCCGGTGAACAGCAGCTCCTCGCTGCCGGGCCGGGTGATCGCGGCGCCGAGCAGCGGGTGCTCGGCGGCGGTCAGGCCGAGCTCGGCGGCGTCGGAACCGGAGCGGACCGGGGTGTCCAGCCAGTAGCGCTCGCGCTGGAAGGCGTAGGTGGGCAGGTCTATCCGCCTGGCCCCGGTGAGCAGCCGGCCGAAGTCGACCGGCAGGCCGCGCACAGCGGCTTCACCGAGGGAGAGCAGGAACCGGGCGAGCCCGCCTTCCTCCCGGCGCAGCGAGCCGAGCGTGACGGCGTTGCTGCCAGCCGCTTCCAGGGTCTCCTGCAGGCCGACGGTGAGCACCGGGTGCGGGCTGGCCTCGACGAAGTAGCGGTAGCCCTGTGCGGCCAGCGCGCGGGTGACCTCGGCGAACCGGACGGGCTGGCGCAGGTTGGTGTACCAGTACTCCGCGTCCAGTGTCGCGGTGTCGACCAGCTCGCCGGTGACGGTGGAGTGGAAGGGGATCTCCGGGGCGCGCGGCCGGATCGGGGCCAGGACGCGCAGGATCTCCTCGCGGATCTCCTCCACGTAGGCGGAGTGCGAGGCGTAGTCGACCGGGATCTTGCGGGCCCGGATGTTCCCGGCCTCGCACTCGGCGAACAGCTCGTCCAGCGCGTCCGGCTCACCGGCGACGACCACCGAGGAGGTGCCGTTGATCGCGGCGACCGAGATGCGGCCGTCCCAGCGGGCCAGTCGTTCCTCGACCTCGGCGACCGGCAGCGGCACCGACATCATGCCGCCCTTGCCGGCCAGTGCCCGGATCGCCTTGCTGCGCAGGGTAACCACCCGGGCGGCGTCCTGAAGGGACAGTGCGCCGGAGACCGCGGCCGCGGCGATCTCACCCTGGGAGTGGCCGACCACCACCGAGGGTTCGACGCCGAAGCTGCGCCACAGTGCGGCCAGGGAGACCATGACGGCCCACAGCGCGGGCTGCACCACGTCCACCCGGTCGAAGCCGGGGCCATTGCCGCGCAACACTTCCAGCAGGTCCCAGTCGGTGAACTCGCGGAGCGCGCCCGCGCATTCGCCGAGCCGCTCGGCGAAGACCGCGTTGGTCTCGGCCAGCTCGACGGCCATGCCCAGCCACTGCGATCCCTGACCGGGGAAGACGAACGCGACCTTCTCCCCCGGTGCGGCCACGCCAGTGGTCAGGCCGGGCCACGGTTCGCCGTTGGCGAGCGCGTCCAGGCCGGTGCTCAGCTCGGTGGTGTTGTCCGCGACCAGGATGGCGCGCTGGTCGAAGGCGGTGCGGGCGGTGAGCAGGGAGTGCGCCAGGTCGGCGAGACCGGTGTCCGGGTGTGCGGCCAGGTGTGCGGACAGCGCGCGGGCCTGTCCGCGCAGGGCCTCAGGGGTGCGGGCGGTGAGCCGCACCGGCACCGGTCCATCCACAGTGGACTGCTCGGGGGTGTCGGTCGCGGGCGGCTGTTCGATGATGACGTGCGCGTTGGTGCCGCTGATGCCGAAGCTGGACACCGCGGCCCGGCGCACGCCTTCCGGCCAAGGTTGGGCCTCGGTGAGCAGCGAGACCGCACCGGCGGACCAGTCGATCTGTGGGCTGGGCGCGTCGATGTGCAGGGTCTTGGGCAGCAGGCCGTGCTGCATGGCGAGCACGCTCTTCATCACGCCGGCGACCCCGGCGGCGGCCTGGGTGTGCCCGATGTTGGACTTCAGCGAGCCCAGCCACAGCGGGCGGTCCCGGTCCTGGCCGTAGGTGGCGATCAGCGCCTGGGCCTCGATCGGGTCGCCGAGGGTGGTGCCGGTGCCGTGCGCCTCCACCAGATTGACGTCCGAAGTGGACAGTCCGGCGTTGGCAAGCGCCTGGCGGATGACGCGCTGCTGGGACGGGCCGTTGGGCGCGGTGAGGCCGTTGGAGGCGCCGTCCTGGTTGACCGCGCTGCCCTTGACCACGGCCAGGATGGGGTGGCCGTTGCGCTGGGCGTCGGAGAGGCGTTCCACCAGCAGCATGCCGACGCCCTCGGCGAGGGCGAAGCCGTCCGCGGCGGCGGCGAAGGCCTTGGAGCGGCCGTCGCGGGCCAGTCCGTTCTGGCGGCTGAACTCGAAGAACATGTCCGGCGTGGACATGATCGTGACGCCGCCGGCCAGGGCGAGGGAGCATTCGCCGTTGCGCAGGGCCTGCACCGCCCAGTGCAGGGCGACCAGCGAGGAGGAGCAGGCGGTGTCCACGGTGACCGCGGGGCCTTCGAGGCCGAAGGTGTAGGACACCCGGCCGGAGAGCACGCTCGCGCCGTTGCCGGTGGCCAGGTAGCCGGACAGGTTCTCCGGCGCGCCCGCGAGCAGCGGCGCGTAGTGCTGGCCGTTGGTGCCGGCGAACACACCGGTCCGGCTGCCACGCAGGGAGTCGGGGTCGATGCCCGCGCGCTCGAAGGCCTCCCAGGAGGTTTCCAGCAGCAGGCGGTGCTGCGGGTCCATGGCCAGGGCTTCGCGCGGGGAGATGCCGAAGAAGGCCGGGTCGAACTCGCCGGCCTCGTGCAGGAAGCCGCCGTGGCCGACGTAGCTGGCTCCGGTGCGTCCGTTGGGGTCGATCAGCGCGTCCAGGTCCCAGCCGCGGTCAGCAGGGAAGCCGGTGATGGCGTCGCCACCGGACTCGACCAGCCGCCACAGCGCTTCCGGGCTGGTCACGCCGCCGGGGAAGCGGCAGGCCATGCCGATGATGGCGATCGGCTCGTCGTCGGCGGCCGCGGTGACCACCGGTCCGGCGATCTGCGCGGCGTGGCCGATCAGCTCGCCGCGCAGGTGCTCGGCGAGCACGGTGGCGGTCGGGTAGTCGAAGACCAGGGTGGCGGGCAGGGTCAGGCCGGTGACGGTGTTGAGCCGGTTGCGCAGGTCGACCGCGGTGAGCGAGTCGAAGCCGAGCTCGCGGAAGGCGCGGTTGACGTCGACGGCCTCCGGGGAGGCGTGTTCGAGCACGGCGGCGAGCTGGGTGCGGACCAGGTCGAGGACGAGTTTCCCTTGGTCCGCCTCGGAAAGTCCGGTGAGGCGCTGCACCAGCGGGGAGGCTTCGACGGCCTCGGGCTCGACTTCGGGCCGGGCCTGCGGGATCTCGTCGAAGAGGTGGCTGGCGCGGGCGGCGGTGAAGCCGGGGACGAAGCGGTCCCAGTCGATGTCGGCGACGGTGAGCACCGGCTCCTCGTGCTCGATCGCCTGGCGCAGCGCGGACAGCGCCAGCTCGGGGTCCATCGCGGTGACGCCACGGCGGCGCAGGAACTCGCCGTAGCTGTCCTCGGTGGTGGTGTCACCGCCGTCCCACGGGCTCCAGGCGATCGCCACGCCGGGCAGGCCGCGGCCACGCCGGGCTTCGGCCAGCGCGTCCAGGTAGGCGGTGCCCGCGGCGTAGGCGCTCTGGTTGCCGCCGCCCCAGATCCCGGCGACCGAGGAGCAGAAGACCACGGTCTCGACCGAGTCGTCGAGCAGGGCGTCCAGGTGGGTGGCGGTCGCGGTCTTGGCGTTGACCACGGCGGCGAAGGAGCCCAGGTCGCTGTCGGCCAGGGACTTCAGCGGCACCACCGGCGGGGCGTGCACCACGGTGGCCGGCTGGTGTTCGGCGAGCACGGTGCGCAGCGCGGCGCGGTCGCCGACCTCGCAGGCGGCCAGGGTGACCGTGACACCGTCGGCTTGCAGTTCGGCGCGCAGGTCTTCGGCGGTGTGGTCGTGCTGACCGGCCAGCACCAGGTGCTCGATGCCGTTGCGGGCCAGCCACTTCGCCACCAGGGAGCCGAGCGCGCCGGAGCCGTCGGTGACCAGTGCGGTACCGGTGGGCTGCCAGCTGCGGACCGGACTCGCCGAGCCGAGCGGGGCGGGGGCGAGGCGGCGGGCGAAGATCCCGGCGGCGCGGATGGCCACCTGGTCCTCCTCGGCCGCGGCGAGCACGGCGTGCAGCCGGTTGACCGCGGTCTCGTCGAGGCGTTCGGGCAGGTCGACCAGGCCGCCCCAGCGCTCGGGGTGCTCCAGCGCGATGACCCGGCCGAGGCCCCAGACCTGAGCCTGGGTGGCGCTGCGCAGGAGATCCGTGGCGGAGGTGGAGATCGCGCCGCGAGTGGCGCACCACAGCGGGGCGGTGATGCCGGCGTCGCCGAGGGCCTGGGTGAGCACCACGGTGCCCGCGAGCCCGGCGGGCAGCGGGTGTTCGGCCAGCGGGGACTCGTCGAGGGCGAGCAGCGAGAGCACCCCGGTGGGCGCGAAGTCCAGTGCGGCCAGGCGATCGGCGAGGACGGCGCGGTCCAGGGAGCCGCCGATCTCCAGCACCCGCGCGCTGGGTAGCACGGTCTCGGTGTGGCCCTCGGGCTGCACCACCAGCCAGTCGCCGGTGAACGGGGCGGCGGGCAGGGTGACCGGCCGCCACTCCACCCGGTACCGCCAGCCGTCCACAGTGGACTGTTCGCGGCGCTGGCGGCGCCAGGCGGCGAGCACCGGCAGCACGCCGGTGAGCGCCTCGGCCTCGGCGCCGAGGGTGGCGGCCAGGGTGTCCAGGTCCTCGGTCTCGACGGCGGTCCAGAACTCGGCGTCGGCCGGGTCGGTGGTGTGCTCGACGGCGGGGGCGCCGTCCTCCAGCCAGTAGCGCTTGCGCTGGAAGGCGTAGGTGGGCAGGTCCACGTGCGCCGAGCCGCCCCACAGGGTCTCCCAGCGCACCGGCAGGCCGCGGACCTGGCCCTCGGCCAGCGAGGTCAGGAAGCGGTCCAGGCCGCCCTCGTCCCGGCGCAGCGAGCCGACCGCGGCCGCTTCCACGGTCTCCTGGATGCCGAAGGTGAGCACCGGGTGCGGGCTGGCCTCCACGAAGAACCGGAACCCGGACTCGCCGAGCAGCCGGACGGTCTCCTCGAACCGGACGGTCTGGCGCAGGTTGGTGTACCAGTACTCGGCGTCCAGTCGAGCGGTGTCGAAACGCTCGGCGAAGACGGTGGAGTAGAACGGGATCTCCGCCGCGCGCGGCTCCAGTCCACTGAGGACGGTCAGCAGTTCGGTGCGGATGCTTTCCACGTGCGCGGAGTGCGAGGCGTAGTCCACCGGGATCTTGCGGACCCGGATCTCCGCGGTCTCGCAGTCGATGAACAGCTCTTCCAGGGCGTCCGGATCGCCGGCGACCACCACGGAGGCGCTGCCGTTGACCGCGGCCACCGAAATCCGCCCGTCCCAGCGGGCCAGCCGGGCCTCGACCTCGGCCACGGGCAGCGAGATCGACATCATGCCGCCCTTGCCCGCGAGAGCCCGGATCGCCTTGCTGCGCAGGGCAACCACCTTGGCCGCATCCCGCAGCGACAGCGCGCCGGAGACCGCGGCCGCGGCGATCTCACCCTGTGAGTGGCCGACCACTCCGGCAGGCTCGACCCCGTTGGCGCGCCACAGCGCGGCCAGGGAGACCATCACCGCCCACAGCGCGGGCTGCACCACGTCGACCTGCTCGAAGTCACCGCTGCGCAGGACGTCGAGGAGGTCCCAGTCGGTGAACTCGGCGAGGGCTTCGGCGCATTCGGTGAGGCGGGCGGCGAAGACCGGGGAGGTCTCCAGGAGCTCGACGGCCATGCCCAGCCACTGCGAGCCCTGGCCGGGGAAGACGAAGACGACCTTGCCGGTGCCGATGCTGTCGCCGGTGACCAGGTTGGCGGCGGGTTCGGCGTTGGCGAGGGCGGTGAGGGCGGTGCGGAGCTCGGCGCGGTCGCGGGTGATGGCGACGGCGCGGTTCTCGAAGGCGGAGCGGCCGAGGGCGAGCGCGCGGCCCAGGTCGGCCAGGGGGAGGCCGGGGTTGGCGTCGAGGAAGGAGAGCAGGTTGCTGGCCTGGGCGCGGAGGGCTTCGGGGCCGCGGGCGGAGAGGGCCAAGGGGAGCACCGGCGCGGAGGCAACGGCGGCTTCGGCCTGGACAGCGAGGCCGACCGGGACCTGGGCAGCGGAGGCAGCGGCCGGGGTCGCGGATGCTGCCGGGGCTTGGGCGGCGCTTGTGGCGGCGGAGGCGAGCGGGGCCGGGGTGCCAGCCTCGGCCGCAGCTGGGACCGGGGCCTGCTCCAGGATCGTGTGCGCGTTGGTGCCCGAGACGCCGAAGGACGAGACCGCCGCCCGACGCGGCCGGCCGGTCTCCGGCCACTCGCGCGCCTCGGTCAGCAGCGACACCGCGCCCGCCGACCAGTCCACGTGCGGCGTCGGCTCGTCCACGTGCAGCGTCCTCGGCAGCACCCCGTGCCGCAACGCCATCACCATCTTGATGATGCCGCCGACCCCGGCCGCGGCCTGGGTGTGGCCCAGGTTCGACTTCAGCGAGCCCAGCCACAGCGGCTGGTCGGCCGACTTCTCCTTGCCGTAGGTGGCAAGCAGGGCCTGGGCCTCGATCGGGTCGCCGAGCACGGTGCCGGTGCCGTGCGCCTCCACCGCGTCCACTTCGGACGGTGTGAGCTGCGCGTTGGCCAGGGCGGCGCGGATGACGCGGCGCTGGGACGGGCCGTTGGGGGCGGTCAGGCCGTTGGACGCGCCGTCCTGGTTGACCGCGCTGCCGCGCACCACCGCGAGGACCGGGTGACCGTTGCGCTGGGCGTCGGAGAGGCGTTCCACCAGCAGCATGCCGACGCCCTCGGACCAGGAGGTGCCGTCGGCGGCCGCGGCGAAGGACTTGGCGCGGCCGTCGGGGGCCAGGCCGCGCTGGCGGGAGAACTCGACGAACGCGCCGGGGGTGGACATGATCGCCACGCCACCGGCCAGCGCCAGGGTGCACTCGCCGTTGCGCAGGGACTGCACGGCCAGGTGCAGCGCGACCAGCGAGGAGGAGCAGGCCGTGTCGATGGTGACCGAAGGCCCTTCCAGGCCAAGGGTGTAGGACACCCGGCCGGAGACCACGCTGCCGGAGTTGCCGGTGCTGAGGTAGCCCTCGACCCCGGCGGGCACGCTGTGCAGGCGGGCCGCGTAGTCGTGGTACATCAGCCCGGCGAACACGCCGGTGCGGCTGCCGCGCACGGTCGCCGGATCGATGCCGGCGCGCTCGAAGGTCTCCCAGGCGGTCTCCAGCAGCAGGCGCTGCTGCGGGTCCATGGCCAGGGCCTCGCGCGGGGAGATGCCGAAGAAGCCGGGGTCGAACTCGTCAGCGGTGTGCAGGAACCCGCTCTCCCGCACGTAGGAGGTGCCGGGGTGTTCGGGATCGGGGTGGTAGAGGGCGTTGAGGTCCCAGCCGCGGTTGGCCGGGAAGCCGGAGATCGCGTCGCCGCCGCCCGCCACCAGCCGCCACAGGTCCTCCGGCGAGCTGACCCCGCCGGGGTAGCGGCAGGCCATGCCGACGATGGCGATCGGCTCGCGGTCCTCGGCCTCCACCTCGTGCAGGCGCGCCTTGGTCTGCTGGAGGTCCGCGATGACCCGCTTCAGGTAGTCGCGGAGCTTGTCCTCAGTCGTCGGCGACATGCCGCCCCCTCGGTCAGTAATGGTGAGGTCGTGTGTGGTGGATCTTGTGCGTGAGCGTCGGAGTTCAGGTCGTTCCTGGCGGTGCTGCCGGGGCAGCCTCGTGCTGGGCGTACTCGGTTGCCCCGGCAGCGCCGCCAGGGGCGGCCTGGGCCCGGCGATCGCGTGCAAGATCCACCACACACGACCTGCGGTCAGTGGACGCCGAGCTCGGAGTCGACGAGGGCGAACAGCTCGTCGTCGGTGGCCAGGTCGAGCTTGGCGGTGGGGGTCTGGTCGGGCGTTTCGTCCACAGTGGACAGCAGTGCCCTGAGCTTCGCGACGGCTTCGGCGCGGGTGTCCCCGGTGAGCGCGGTCAGGCTGGCCGCCAGCCGGTCCAGTTCGGCCAGCACCGGTGGCGCGGCCTGCTCGATCGGCAGCTCCTCCAGGAGGTAGCCGGCGAGTGCGGCCGGGGTGGGGTAGTCGAAGACCAGGGTGGCCGGCAGGCGCAAGCCGGTGGCCGCGGTGAGCTGGTTGCGCAGTTCGACCGCGGTCAGCGAGTCGAAGCCCAGGTCCTGGAAGGCCCTGCTCTCCTGGACCGCACCGGCGGAGCCGTGGCCGAGCACGGCGGCGGCCTTGGCGCGCACCAGGTCGATCAGCGCGGTGGCCCGGTCGTCGGGGTCGAGTCCGGCCAGCCGCTGGCGGAGGTCACCGGTGTCGGCGGCCTTGCGCGGCTTGGCCTTGATGAGTCCGCGCAGCAGCGGCGGCACCTCGTCCCGGCTGGTCTTGGTGGACAGGCGCATCGGCACCAGCACCGGTTCGCCGGAGCCGAGCGCGGCGTCGAACAGCGCCAGCCCGTCCGTTGTGGACAGTGCGTCGACGCCGCCCCTGGTGAGCCGGGTGGAGTCCACGCCGTCGGCCATGCCCTGCGCCCACAGGCCCCAGGCCAGCGAGACGGTGGGCCTGCCCTGGGCGGCGCGGGCACGGGCGAAGGAGTCCAGCACCGCGTTGGCGGCGGCGTAGTTGCCCTGGCCCGCGTTGCCGAAGGTGGCCGCGGCCGAGGAGAACAGCACCAGGGTGGTCTCCGGGTCGGTCAGCTCGGCCAGGTTGCGGGCGGCGTCGAGCTTGGGGCGCAGCACGGTGTCCAGGCGCTCGGGGGTGAGCGCGGTGAGCATGCCGTCGTCGAGCACGCCCGCGGTGTGCACCACCGCGTTGACCGGATGTTCGGCGAGCAGGGCGGCCAGGGCGTCGCGGTCAGCGGTGTCGCAGGCGGCGACGGTGACGTTGGCGCCCAAGGAGACCAGCTCGTCGCGGAGTTCAGCCGCGCCCGGGGCGGCCAGGCCGCGGCGGCTGGTGAGCACCAGGTCGCGGACGCCGTGGCCGGTGACCAGGTGGCGGGCGAACAGCGCGCCCAGGCTGCCGGTGGCCCCGGTCACCAGGACCGGTCCGGTCAGCTGGGCCGCGGAACCGGTGGCGCGGGCCAGTCGTGGCGCGAACACCTTGTCCGCGCGGACCCGCAGCTCGGGCTCGCCGGTGGCCACGGCCGCGGCGACCAGGTCCGGGTTGTCGGTGTCGACCAGCACGAACCGGCCGGGCTCCTCGGCCTGGGCGGCGCGGATGAGGCCGTGCACCGCGGCCGCGGCCAGGTCGGTGTCCGCGTTGGCGGTCACCACGACCAGCCGGGACAGTGCCAGCTCCGGATCGGCCAGGAAGTCCTGGGCCGCCTTGAGGATGTGCGCGGTGGCCGCGCGCACCTCGGACTCGGTGCTGTGCACCACCACCGCGTCGGCCAGCTCACCGTCCGCTGTGGACAGTTCAGTCCAATCGACGCGGAACAGCGAGTCCTGGCTGTCCCGCGCGGTGCGCAGCGCCTCGGCGGAGACCGGTCGCAGCACCAGGGAGCCGATCGAGGCGACCGGTGCGCCGGTGGGGTCGGACAGGGTGAGCGAGACGGCGTCGGCGGCGACCGGGGTGAGCCGGACCTGGACGGTGGAGGCGCCGGGCTGGTGCAGGCTGACGTCGTTCCACAGGAACGGCAGCCGGGCCTGGCCGGTGTCCGCGATCAGGGTGCCCAGGCCGACCGCGTGCAGGGCGGCGTCCAGCAGGGCTGGGTGCACGCCGAAGCGCGCGCCGTCGTTGTCCGGCAGGGCGACCTCGGCGAGCACGTCGTCGCCGTGCTGCCAGGCGGCCTTGAGGCCCTGGAAGGTGGGGCCGTAGTCGTAGCCCCATTCGGCGACCCGGTCGTAGAGGTCGGACACGTCCAGTGGCACCGCGTCGGCGGGCGGCCAGGCGTTCTCGGCGGTGGCCGGTGCGCTGTCGGTGGTGAGGATGCCGCTGGCGTGCCGGAGCCAGGTCTCGCCGGTGCGGGAGTGCAGGGTCAGGCCGCGGCGGCCGGTCTCGTCGGGGGCGGTGACCGCGAGCTGGAGCTGGACCGCGCCATCGGCGGGCAGCACCAGCGGGGCCTCGATCGTCAGTTCGCTCACGGTGTCCGCGCCGACCTGGCGACCGGCGTGCAGGGCCAGGTCGACGAAGGCGGTGCCGGGCAGCAGCACGGTGTCCAGCACGGTGTGCTCGGCCAGCCAGGGGTGGGTGCGCAGGGACAGGCTGCCGGTGAAGACGAACCCGTCGCTGCCGGGCAGTGGCAGGGCCGCGCCGAGCAGCGGGTGCTCGGCCGCGGTCAGCCCGAGCCCGGCGGCGTCGGCGAGCGCCGCGCCGTCCAGCCAGTAGTGCTGGCGCTGGAAGGGGTAGCCGGGCAGGTCGATGCGGCGGCCACCGGCCACAGTGGACAGATCGACCTCGGCGCCGCGGACCAGGGCCTCGGCCAGGCCGGTGAGCAGGGCCTCGGGCTCGGCGCGGTCCTTGCGCAGCAGCGGCAGGAAGGCGGCGTCCAGGGTTTCCTGGCCCAGCGCGGAGAGCACGCCGCCGGGGCCGATCTCCAGGAAGGTGCGCACCTCGTCCTCGGCCAGGCAGCGCAGCGCGTCGGCGAAGCGGACCGCCTCGCGCACGTGCCGCACCCAGTACTCCGGGCTGGTCAGCTCGGCGGAGACCGGCTGGCCGGTGAGGGTGGAGACCAGCGGAATATTCGGCAGGGCGTAGGAGATGGTCTCGGCGACGGCGCGGAAGTCGGCGAGCATGCCGTCCATCAGCGGCGAGTGGAAGGCGTGGCTCACGGTGAGCCGCCGGGTCTTGCGGCCCTGCGCGGCGAACCGCTCGGCCAGGGCGAGCACCGCGGCTTCCTCGCCGGAGAGCACCACCGAGTCCGGGCCGTTGACCGCGGCGATGGCGACTCCGTCGGTCAGCTCGACCTCGTCCTCGCTGGCCTGCACCGCCACCATCGCGCCACCGGCGGGCAGGGCCTGCATCAGGCGGCCGCGGGCGGCGACCAGCTTGGCGGCGTCGGCCAGGGAGAACACCCCGGCCACGTGCGCGGCGGCCAGCTCGCCGATGGAGTGCCCGGCCACCACGTCGGGGGTGAGGCCGAGGGACTCGACCAGGCGGTAGAGCGCGACCTCGATGGCGAACAGGGCGGGCTGGGTGTAGCCGGTCTGGTGCAGCTCCTCGGTGTCCAGGACCTCGCGCAGCGGGCGGGACAGGTGCCGGTCGAGCTCGGCGCAGGCAGCGTCGAAGGCGTCGGCGAAGACCGGGAAGCGGGCGGCCAGCTCGGTGCCCATGCCCAGGCGCTGGGAGCCCTGGCCGGAGAAGAGGAACGCGGTGCGACCCTCGGCCACGGTGCCCTGGACCAGGCCGAGCGCCTGCTCGCCGTTGGCGAGGGCGGTGAGCGCCGCGGTCAGCGTTTCCTTGCTGTCGGCCAGGATCACCGCGCGGTCGCTGAGCTTGGCCCGGCTGGTCAGGGTCGAGTAGGCCAGGTCGGCCAGTGGCGCGTCGACCTGGCGCAGGTTGGCGGCCTGGGCGCGCAGCGCGTCGAGTCCCTTGGCGGACAGCAGAACCGGCGCGATCGACGGGACCGGGCTGCGTTCGGCGGGCTCGGCGGCGGGGGCCTGTTCCAGGATGACGTGGGCGTTGGTGCCGCTGACGCCGAAGCTGGACACCGCGGCCCGGCGCACGCTGTCCCGCCACGGCTGTTCCTCGGTGAGCAGCGCGACCGATCCGGCGGACCAGTCCACGTGTGGCGAGGGCTCGTCCACGTGCAGGGTGCGCGGCAGCACGCCGTGGTTGAGCGCCAGCACCATCTTGATCACCCCAGCGATGCCCGAGGCGGCCTGGGTGTGGCCGATATTGGACTTCAGGGAGCCCAGCCACAGCGGGGTTTCCCGGTCCTGGCCGTAGGTTGCGAGCAGAGCCTGGGCCTCGATCGGGTCGCCGAGGGTGGTGCCGGTGCCGTGCGCCTCGACCACGTGCACGTCCGAAGTGGACAGTCGAGCGTTGGCGAGGGCGGCCTGGATGACGCGCTGCTGGGCGGGACCGCTGGGGGCGGTGAGGCCGTTGGAGGCCCCGTCCTGGTTGATCGCGCTGCCCTTGACCACGGCCAGCACGCGGTGGCCGCGGCGCTGGGCCTCGGAGAGGCGTGCCACCAGCAGCACGCCGACGCCCTCGCCCCAGCCGACGCCGTCCGCGGCGGCGGCGAAGGACTTGCAGCGGCCGTCGGGGGCCAGGCCGCTCTGCCGGGAGAACTCGGTGAACGCGCCGGGGGTGGCCATCACCGCGACGCCGCCGACCAGGGCCAGCTCGCACTCGCCGGTGCGCAGCGACTGCGCGGCCAGGTGCAGGGCGACCAGCGAGGAGGAGCAGGCGGTGTCGATGGTGACCGCGGGACCGGACAGGCCCAGGGTGTAGGCGATCCGGCCGGAGGCGACCGCGGTGGCGCCGCCGGTGAGGAAGTAGCCCTCGGAGCCGGTGCCCGCCTGCTGCAGGCCAACGCCGTAACCCTGGCCGGAGACACCAGCGAACACGCCGACCGCCTTGCCGCGCAGGGAGTTCGGGTCGATCCCGGCGTGCTCGACCGCGGTCCAGGACGCCTCCAGCAGCAGGCGCTGCTGCGGGTCCATGGCGGCGGCCTCGCGCGGGGAGATACCGAAGAAGCCGGCGTCGAACTCGGTGGCGTCGTAGAGGAAGCCGGCCTCGGTGGCCTGCGGGCCGGTGCTGTCCGCGTCGTAGATCGAGGCGGGGTCCCAGCCCCGGTTCTCCGGCAGGCCGCCGACGGCGTCCACACCGCCGGTGAGCAGCCGCCACAGGGCCTCTGGGCTGTCCGCGCCGCCGGGCAGCCGGCAGCTCATGCCGACGATGGCCAGGGGTTCGCGGGTGGTCGCCTCGCGCTGACGCAGGCGTTCGTTCTCCTTGAGCGAGGCGCGCAGGGCCTCGACGACCTTGTCGGTCGGGGTAGCCATCTTGGTCTCCACAAGCTCAGTCAGGTCAGGAGTCGGAGCCCTGGAGGGCCAGGCGCACCAGGTCGTCGGCGTCCATCTCGTCGAGGTCCTCGCCGTCGTCCACAGTGGACTCAACTGGTTCGCCACCGTCGGCCAGGCGCAGCAGCGTGTCGAGCAGCCCGGCCTCCCGGAGGCGGGTCAGCGGCAGGGTGGCCAGTGCGGCCCGGATCCGCTGTTCGGACTCGTCAACGCCGTCGACAGCCGGGAACAGCCGGCCGCGCAGGAACTCGGCCAGCGCGCTCGGCGTGGGGTGGTCGAAGGCCATCGTGGCCGGCAGCTTCAGGCCGGTGGCCGCGGTGATCCGGTTGCGCAGCTCGACCGCGGTGAGCGAGTCGAAGCCCAGCTCGCGGAAGGCCCGCCCGGCGTCCACCGCGTCGGTGGAGTCGTGGCCGAGCACCCCGGCGACCTGGGTCCGCACCAGGTCGACCAGCGCGCGCCGCTGCTCCAGCGGGGAGGCCGCGGCAAGTCGTTGGGCCAGCCCGGAATCGGCTTCCGGCTCTGGCTCGGCGAGCAGCTCGCGGACCTCGGGCAGCTCGCTCAGCAGCGGGCTGGGCCGGACCGAGGTGAAGGCCGGGGTGAACTTGGTCCAGTCCATGTCCGCGATGGCGATCGCGGTCTCGTCCTCGTCCATGGCCCGCTGCAGCGCGGCGATGGCCAGGTCGGGGCGCATCTCCAGGATGCCGCGGCGGCGCAGCTGCTCCCCCGCGTCACCTTCGGCCATGCCGCCCTCGGCCCAGGCGCCCCAGGCGACCGCGAGTGCGGGCTGCCCGGTGGCGCGGCGGTGCTGGGCGAGCGCGTCCAGGTAGGCGTTGCCGGCGGCGTAGCCGGTGTGGCCCGCGCTGCCCCACACGCCGGAGTTGGAGGAGAACAGCACGAAGGCGTCCAGGTCACCGGCGAACTCGGCCAGGTGCGCCGCGCCCGCGATCTTGACGGCGGTGACCTCGGCCAGCTCCTGCTGGGTCACCTCGGTGAGCGCGGTGGCCTGCGGCACCCCGGCCACGTGCATGATCGCGGTGACCGGGTGCCGGGCCAGCAGGTCGCGCACGGCCTCCCGGTCGCTGATGTCGCAGGCCTCGACGGTGGCCTTGGCGCCCAGTTCGCCGAGCTCGGCGGCCAGCTCGCTCGCGCCGGGCGCGGCCAGGCCGCGGCGGCTGGTGAGCACCAGGTGGTCGGCTCCGTTGCGGGCCAGCCAGCGGGCCACCTGCGCGCCGATCGCGCCGGTGCCGCCGGTGACCAGCACGGTGCCGGTGGGCCGCCAGTCCCGCTTGGTGGCTCCGCGTGGGGCGTGCACCAGGCGGCGGGCGAGGACTCCGTTGGCCCGCACCGCGAGCTGGTCCTCCTCCCCTGCGTTCGCCAGCAGCGAGACCAGGCGGTTGAGGTCGGTCTCACCGGGGTTGCCGGGCAGGTCAACCAGGCCGCCCCAGCGGCGGGCGTGTTCGAGCGCGGCGACCCGGCCGAAGCCCCAGACCTGGGCGGCCACCGGCGCGCGCACCGGGTCGGCCGGTCCGGTGCCGACCGCGCCACTGGTGACGGTCCACAGTGGAGCGTCGATGCCGGCGTCGCCGAGGGCCTGGGTGAGGGTGACGGTCAGGCGCAGCCCCCTGGACACCTCGGGGTGGGCCGAGGTGTCCAGGCCCAGCAGGGACAGCACTCCGCTGGGCGCCACGGGAAGCGTGGCGAGCTGCTGGGCGAGCCCGGCGCGGTCAACGCGGTCGAGCACCAGCTCGGCGACGTCGGCGCCGCGGGCGCGCAGTGCGGCCAAAACCGCGGTGGTCAGGGGGTGGTTGGCCGCGGGAACGACGAGCAGCCAGGTGCCGGAGAGTTCGGCGGCGGCGGGTTCGGTGAGCTGACGCCAGGTGACCCGGTACCGCCAGCCGTCCACAGTGGACTGCTCACGGCGGCCCTTGCGCCAGGCGGACAGCGCGGGCAGCACGCCACTGAGCGGTTCGACGCCGGTGCCCAGGGTGCTGGCCAGCCGGTCCAGGTCCTCGTTCTCCACGGCGGACCAGAACTCGGCGTCGGCCGGGTCGGCGGCGGTGGCGACCTGCTCGGGTTCGAGCCAGTACCAGCGGCCCTGGAAGGCGTAGGTGGGCAGGTCGATCCGCCGCGCGCCGGGGAAGGCCGGACGCAGGTCGACGGGCAGGCCGCGGGTCTCGGCCTCGCCGAGGGAGAGCAGGAAGCGGTCCAGGCCGCCGTCCTCGCGGCGCAGCGAGCCGACCGCGACCGCCCCCACCTCGTCCAGGGTCTCCTGGACGCCGAAGGTGAGCACCGGGTGCGGGCTGGCCTCGACGAAGAAGCGGAAGCCGTCCTCGGCCAGCAGCCGGGTGGTCTCGGCGAAGCGGACGGTCTGGCGCAGGTTGGTGTACCAGTACTCGGCGTCCAGCCGCGCGGTGTCGATCAGCCCGGCGGTGACGGTGGAGTAGAACGGGATCGCCGATGTCTTCGGCTCCAGTCCACTGAGGACGGTCAGCAGTTCGGTGCGGATGCTCTCCACGTGCGCGGAGTGCGAGGCGTAGTCCACCGGGATCTTGCGCACCCGGATCTCCGCGGCCTCGCACTCGGCGAACAGTTCGTCCAGCGCGTCCGGGTCACCGGCGACGACCACCGAGGCGGGGCCGTTGTGCGCGGCGACCGAGATCCGGCCCTCCCAGCGGGCCAGCCGCGCGGCGGCCTCCTCACCGGACAGCGAGACCGACATCATGCCGCCCTTGCCCGCGAGAGCCCGGATCGCCTTGCTGCGCAGGGCAACCACCTTGGCCGCATCCCGCAGCGACAGCGCGCCCGACACCGCGGCGGCGGCGATCTCACCCTGTGAGTGGCCGACCACTCCGGCAGGCTCAACGCCATAGGAACGCCACAGCGCCGCCAGCGACACCATCACCGCCCACAGCGCGGGCTGCACCACGTCGACCCGGTCGAAGTCACCGCTGCGCAGGACATCGAGGAGAGCCCAGCCGGTGAACTCGGCGAGCGCCTCGGCACATTCGGTGATGCGCGCGGCGAAAACCGGCGAGGTCTCCAGCAGCTCCACGGCCATGCCGCGCCACTGCGAGCCCTGGCCGGGGAAGACGAAGACCACTCGGCCGTCCACCCCGGAGACACCCTGCACCAGCGCGGGGTCCGGCCGGTTCGCGGCGAGTGCGCCCAGACCGGCGCGCAGCGCGTCCCGGTCGATGGCGGCCAGCAGCGCGCGGTGCTCGAACCGGGTGCGGGTGGTGGCCAGCGAGAAGCCGAGGTCGGTCAGCGGAAGCTCGGGGTTGTTGTCCACAAAGGACAGCAGTCGTTCGGCCTGGCCGCGCAGGGCTTCGGCACCCCGGGCGGAGAGCAGGATCGGCGGCACCGCGACCGGAACCCGCTCGGGCTCAACGATGTCGGCGGCGGGGGCCTGTTCCAGGATGGTGTGCGCGTTGGTGCCGCTCATGCCGAAGCTGGAGATCCCGGCCCGGCGCGGCTGCCCGGTCTCCGGCCACGCCAGCTGTTCGGTGAGCAGCGACACCGCGCCCGCCGACCAGTCCACGTGCGGCGAGGGCTCGTCCACGTGCAGGGTCTTGGGCAGCACCCCGTGCCGCATCGCCATGACCATCTTGATCACACCGGCGACCCCGGCCGCGGCCTGGGTGTGCCCGATGTTGGACTTCACCGAACCCAGCCACAGCGGGCGGTCCCGGTCCTGACCGTAGGTGGCGAGCAGGGCCTGGGCCTCGATCGGGTCGCCGAGCGAGGTGCCGGTGCCGTGCGCCTCCACCACGTCCACCTGGGCCGGGGTGAGGCGGGCGTCGCCGAGCGCGTCGGCGATGACCCGGCGCTGGGACGGGCCGTTCGGCGCGGTCAGCCCGTTCGACGCGCCGTCCTGGTTGATCGCGGTGCCGCGGATCACCGCGAGGATCTGGTGGCCGTTGCGCTGGGCGTCGGAGAGCTTCTCCAGCACCAGCATGCCCACGCCCTCGGCGAAGCCGAACCCGTCGGCCGCGGCGGAGAAGGGCTTGCAGCGGCCGTCGGCGGCCAGGCCGCCCTGGCGGGAGAACTCGACGAGTGAGTTGAGGCTGGACATCACGGTGACGCCGCCGGTGAGCGCGAGCCCGCACTCGTTGTTGCGCAGCGCCTTCACCGCCAGGTGCAGGGCCACCAGCGAGGAGGAGCAGGCCGTGTCGATGGTGACCGAAGGCCCTTCCAAGCCGAGGGTGTAGGACACCCGGCCGGAGATGAAGCTGGTGGCCGCACCGGAGAGCAGGTGGCCCTCCAGGTGCTGCGGGGACTGGTCCAGTCCCGGGGTGTAGCCGGAGAACCACGCTCCGCTGAATACCCCGGTCCGGCTGCCGCGCAAGGAGACCGGGTCGATCCCGGCCCGCTCGAAGGCTTCCCAGGAGGCTTCCAGGATCAGCCGCTGCTGCGGGTCCATGGCCAGCGCCTCGCGCGGCGAGATGCCGAAGAACCCGGCGTCGAACTTGCCCGCGTCGTAGACGAACCCGGCCTCGCGGGCGTAGTAGGTGCCGGGGTTGTCGGGGTCCGGGTGGTACCGGCCCCCGACATCCCAGCCGCGGTCGGCTGGAAAGCCGCCGACCGCGTCACCGCCGCCGGAAACGAGGTTCCACAGGGATTCCGGACTGTCGACCCCGCCAGGCAGGCGGCAGCTCATGCCGATGATGGCCACGGGCTCGTGCCCGGCCTCCTCGACCTCACGCAGCCGCTTGGTGGTCCGGTGCAGGTCGGTGGTGACCCGCTTGAGGTACTCGCGGAGCTTCTCTTCGTTCGACATCAAGCATCCCCAGTTCGTCAGACCCTCCGCGAGTCTCCGTCCTAAACGGACTGCCCGAACTCCTTGTCAATGAAGTCGAACAGGTCGTCATCGGACGCGGACTCGATAACGTCCACATCGTCGTCACCCGGCTCGGCCGCCGCGCTCCACATGGCCGCCAACGCCGTCAGCCGTTGGGCGATCGCGGAGATCTCCGCGGGCGCCACCCCGGCCAGCCCCGCCTCCAGCCGGTCGAGCTCGGCCAGCAGCGGTGCCGCGGCCGGCTCGTCGGGCAGGAGTTCGGCTCGCAGCAACTCCGCGAGCGCGAGCGGGGTCGGGTAGTCGAAGACCAGCGTGGCCGGCAGGCGCAGCCCTGTGGCCGCGTTCAACCGGTTCCGCAGCTCGACCGCGGTGAGCGAGTCGAACCCGAGCTCCTTGAACGCTCGGTCCGCGCTCACCGCGTCCGGTCCGGCGTGTCCGAGTACGGTGGCGACGTTGCCCCGCACCAGGTCCAGCAGCGCCCGGTCCCGCTCCGCCGCGGGGAGTCCGGTCAGCCGCTGCACCAGGGCAGACACTCCGGCGCCTGCCGATCCGGCCTCCGCGGTCCGGCGCGCCGGGTTCCGCACCAGCCCCGTGAGCGGGGAAGGCACGGATCCCGCCTGTCGCAGGACCGCGGTGTCCAGGCCCATCGGCACCAGCACCGCCTCGTCAAAGCTAAGTCCGGCGTCGAGCAGCGCCAACCCCTGTTCTGAAGACAGGGGGGTCATGCCCGAACGGGCCATCCGCCCCAGTTCGGCCTCGTCCAGGTGGCCGGTCATGCCGCTGGCCTGCGCCCACAAACCCCAGGCCAGTGCCTGTCCGGGTACCCCTTGCGCGCGCCGGTGCGCGGCCAAGCCGTCCAGGAAGGCGTTGGCCGCGGCGTAGTTCGCCTGGCCAGCGCCGCCGAAGGTGGCCGAGGCGGAGGAGAACAGCACGAAGGCGTCCAGCTCGCCGGTGAGCTCGTGCAGGTTGACCGCGGCGTCCACCTTGGGCCGCAGCACCTTCGCCAGACGCTGCGGGGTGAGCGCGGAGAGCACGCCGTCGTCAAGCACCCCTGCGGCGTGGATCACACCGGTGAGCGGGTGCTCGGCCGGGATGCTGGAGAGCAAGGCGCTCAACGCGTTCCGGTCCGCGGCATCACAGTTTTCGATGCGAACGACGGCACCCAGTTCCGACAGTTCCGCGGCCAGTTCGGTGGCACCGGGCGTGTTCAGGCCGCGACGGCTGGTGAGCAGCAGGTGCCGCACCCCGTGCCGGGTGACCAGGTGCCGGGCCAGCAGCGCGCCCAGGGTGCCGGTACCGCCGGTGATCAGCACGGTGCCGTCGGTGCGCAGGCCGCGCGGGATGGTGAGCACCAGCTTGCCGACGTGCTTGGCCTGGCTGAGGAAGCGGTAGGCATCCTTGGCCCGGCGCAGGTCCCAGGTGCGCACCGGCAGCGGCCGCAGCACCCCCTGCTCGAACAGGGGCAGCAGCGCGGCGAAGATCTCCGCGATCCGGTCCTCGCCGGCGTCGGTGAGGTCGAAGGCGCGGTAGGCCACGCCGGGGTGCTCGGCGGCGACCTGGTCGGCGTCCCGGATGTCGGTCTTGCCCATCTCCACGAACCGGCCGCCGCCGGGCAGCAGCCGCAGCGAGGCGTCCACGAACTCGCGGGCCAGCGAGTCCAGCACCACGTCGACACCCCTACCGCCGGTGACCGCGCCGAACTCCCGCTCGAAGTCCAGGGTGCGGGAGCTGGCGATGTGGTCCTCGGCCAGGCCGAGGGCGCGCAGGGTGTCCCACTTGCCGGTGCTGGCGGTGCCGAACACCTCGGCGCCCCAGTGCTTGGCCAGCTGCACCGCGGCCATGCCGACGCCTCCGGCGGCGGCGTGCACCAGTACCTTCTCCCCCGCGCCCAGCCCGGCCAGGTCGTGCAGGGCGTAGTAGGCGGTGAGGAAGACCACCGGCACCGAGGCTGCGGTCTCGAAGCTCCAGTCCGCCGGGATCCGGGTGACCAGGCGCTGATCGGCGACCACGTAGGGGCCAAAAGCCCCGGCCAGCAGGCCCATCACCCGGTCGCCGGGCCGGAAGCCGGTGACGCCCGGTCCGACCTCGGTGATCACACCGGCGCCCTCGGTGCCCATCAGCGCCTTGTCCGGGTACATGCCAAGCCCGATCAGCACATCGCGGAAGTTCAGGCCCGCGGCGCGGATCGCGATCCGGACCTGGCCCTCGGCGAGGGGTTCGAGGACCTCGGGGCAGGGCAGCAGGGCCAGGTTCTCCAGCGTGCCCTCACCGGCCACGTCCAGCCGCCAGGCGTCCACATCGGACGGTGCCACCAGTGCCTCGGTGCTGGCTGCCCGCGCGAGCCGGAAGGCGTGGATCTGCCCGGCGCGCAGGGCGAGCTGGGGTTCGCCGGAGTGCAGGGCGGCGGGCAGGGCGGCGTAGGAGTCGTCGGCCTCGTCCAGGTCGAGCAGCTGGAACCGGTCCGGGTTCTCCGACTGGGCCGAACGGAGCAGTCCCCACACCGCGGCGCCCGCGAGGTCGGTGACGTCCTCGCCGTGCCGGGTGGACACCGCACCCCTGGTCACCACGACCAGCCGGGCCTCGTGCTCCTGGGCCAGCCAGCCTTGCACGAGTTCCAGCGCGCGGAGGGTGGCCGCGTGGGTGGTCTCGGTGCGCGGCCCGCTGAGTGCGGGGAAGGCGACCAGGGTCAGCTCGGGCGGGTTCGCCGCCAGTTCGGCCAGGTCGGTGTGGTTGGTGACCGCGCTGCCGCTGCTGGCCAGCGCGGCGCCCACCTTGAGGTCGTCCCGGCCCAGCACCGCGACCGGCATCGGCGCCGACGGCGTGGGGAGTCCACTGAGGACAGTCCAGTCGAGGCGGAACAGCTTGTCCAGGTTGCTGTCCCTGGCCGCCAGCGCGTCGGCGCTGACCTGCCGGAGCTGCAAGGACTCCACGGCCGCGACCGGAGCGCCGGTTGGGTCGGCGACGGTGATCGCGATCGCGTCCTCCCCGGCCGCGCGCAGCCGGACCCGGAGTGCGGTGGCGCCCTCGGCGTGCAGGGTGAAACCGTTCCAGGCGAAGGGCAGGCGCGGGGTCTCCGGGTCGGCGAAGAAGTCGCCGAGGCCGATGGCCTGCACGGCCGCGTCCAGCAGCGCCGGGTGCAGGCCGTAGCGGCCCGCGTCCTCGGCCTGCGGCAGCTCGACCTCGGCGTAGACCTCCTCGGCAGTGCGCCAGGCCGCGCGCAGGCCCTGGAAGGCGGGGCCGTACTCGTAGCCGCGGTCGGCGAACCGGCCGTAGATGTCCTCCACCGGAACCGGGGTGGCGCCGGCGGGCGGCCAGGCGGTGAGCTCCTCGGTCGCACCGGCCGTGCTGGAGAGCAGGCCGCTGGCGTGCCGGGTCCACGGCTGATCCGGGTCGGCGGACTCCGGGCGGGAGTGCAGGGTCAGGGTCCGCGCGCCGTTGGCATCGGGTGCGCTGAGCACCAGCTGCACGGCCACGCCACCGCTGGCGGGCAGCAGCAGCGGGGCTTCCAGGGTCAGCTCGTCCAGGCGGTGGCAGCCGACCGCGTCCCCGGCGTGGCAGGCGAGCTCGACGAACGCGGTGCCGGGCAACAGGACCGTGCCGGAGACGGCGTGGTCGGCCAGCCAGGGGTGGGTTTGCAACGAGAGCCTGCCGGTGAACAGGTAGCCGTCGCTGTCGGCGAGCGCCACGGCCGCGCCGAGCAGCGGGTGCTCGGCGGTGTGCAGGCCGATGGCGCTGGCGTCGCCGGCCCGGCCGGAACCGGGGCGCGGCCAGTACCGCTGCCGCTGGAAGGCATAGGTGGGCAGGGTGAGCAGGCGGCCGCCGCCGACCCTCGGCGTGAGGTCGACCCGGTGGCCGCGGACCTGGAGCTCGGCCAGGGACAGCAGGAACCGGTCCTGGCCACCGTCCTCGCGGCGCAGCGAACCGGTGGCCACGCCCCGGTCGCCGAGGATCTCGTTGAGCCCGAAGGTCAGCACCGGGTGCGGGCTGGCCTCGACGAAGGCGGTGAAGCCCTGGTCGGCGAGGCCGCGCACGACCTCCTCGAACCGGACGGTCTGGCGCAGGTTGGTGTACCAGTACTCGGCGTCCAGCTCGGTGGTGTCGATCAGCTCGCCGGTCACCGTGGAGTGGAAGGGGATCGCCGAGGTCTGCGGCGACAGTCCGCTGAGGACGGTCAGCAGCTCTGCGCGGATCTGCTCGACGTGCGCGGAGTGCGAGGCGTAGTCCACCGGGATCTTGCGGGCCCGGATGTCAGCGGCCTCGCACTCGGCGAACAGCTCGTCCAGAGCCTCGGGGTCACCGGCGACCACGATCGCGGTGGGGCCGTTGATGGCGGCCACCGAGATGCGGCCGTCCCAGCGGGCCAGCCGGTCCTCGACCTCGGCCAGCGGGAGCGGCACGGACATCATGCCGCCCTTGCCGGCCAGCGCCCGGATCGCCTTGCTGCGCAGGGCAACGACCTTGGCCGCATCCCGCAACGACAGCGCGCCAGAGACGGCAGCCGCGGCGATCTCCCCCTGTGAGTGGCCGACCACTCCGGCAGGCTCAACGCCATAGGAACGCCACAGCGCCGCCAGCGACACCATCACCGCCCACAGCGCGGGCTGCACCACGTCGACCCGGTCGAAGCCGGGACCGTTGCCGCGCAACACCTCGAAGAGGTCCCAGTCGGTGAACTCGGCCAGCGCACCGGCGCAGTCGGCCAGCCGCTCGGCGAACACCGGCTCGGCCTCGGCCAGCGCCAGGGCCATGCCCAGCCACTGCGAGCCCTGGCCGGGGAAGACGAACGCGACCTTGCCCGGCGCGCCCGCCAGGCCCTGGACCAGGGCGCCGGAGGGCTCGTCCTGGGCCAGGGCGGCGAGCCCGGCGCGGAAGTCGGCGCGCTCGGTGGCCACCAGCACGGCGCGGTGCTCGAAGCGCCCGCGCTGTTCGGCCAGTGACCGGGCCACGTCGACCGGGGCCGAGTCGGGGTGGTTGTCCAGGAAGTCGAGCAGGCGCTCGGCCTGCCCGCGCAGGGCTTCCGGCGTGCGGGCGGCCAGCAGCCACGGCTGCGGTCCGTCCACTGTGGACGGGGTGACCGGCTCGTCGGCGGGGGCTTCCTCCAGGATGGCGTGCGCGTTGGTGCCGCTCATGCCGAAGCTGGAGATCCCGGCCCGGCGCGGTTCGCCGGTGCTCGGCCATTCCTGGGCCTCGGTGAGCAGCGAGACCGCGCCCGCCGACCAGTCGATCTGCGGCGAGGGCGCGTCCACGTGCAGCGTCTTGGGCAGCAGGCCGTGCCGCATGGCCAGCACCATCTTCATCACGCCCGCGATACCGGCGGCCGCCTGGGTGTGCCCGATGTTGGACTTCAGGGAGCCCAGCCACAGCGGGGTTTCCCGGTCCTGGCCGTAGGTGGCCAGCAGGGCCTGGGCCTCGATCGGGTCGCCGAGGGTGGTGCCGGTGCCGTGCGCCTCCACCGCCTCGACCTGGTGGGCGGACAGCCCGGCGCTGGCGAGCGCCTGCCGGATGACCCGCTGCTGCGCTGGGCCGTTCGGCGCAGTGAGGCCGTTGGAGGCGCCGTCCTGGTTCACCGCGCTGCCGCGAACCAGGGCCAGCACCGGGTGTCCGTTGCGGCGGGCGTCGGAGAGTCGTTCGAGCACCAGCATGCCCGCGCCCTCGGCGAGGGCAAAGCCGTCCGCCGCGGCGGCGAAGGCCTTGGACCGGCCGTCCCGTGCCAGTCCACGCTGCCTGCTGAACTCGAAGAACATGTCCGGGGTCGACATGATCGTGACTCCGCCCGCCAGCGCGAGGGAGCACTCGCCGTTGCGCAGCGCCTGCGCGCCCAGGTGCAGGGCGACCAGGGAGGCCGAGCAGGCGGTGTCCACGGTGAGCGCGGGGCCTTCGAGGCCGAGGGTGTAGGAGATGCGGCCGGAGAGGATGCTGGCCCCGTTGCCGATGGCCAGGTAGCCGTCGAAGTTGTCCGGGCCGTCCAGCAGCAGCGGCGCGTAGTGCTGGCCGTTGGTGCCGGCGAACACGCCGACCGCCTTGCCGCGCAAGGAGTCCGGGTCGATGCCCGCGCGCTCGAAGGCTTCCCAGGAGGTTTCCAGCAGCAACCGGTGCTGCGGGTCCATCGCGGTGGCCTCGCGCGGGGAGATGCCGAAGAAGGCCGGGTCGAACTCGTCGGCCTGGTGCAGGAAGCCGCCCTCGCGGGTGTAGGAGCGGCCGCTGCTCTCCGGGTTCGGGTCGTAGAGCGCGTCCAGGTCCCAGCCGCGGTTGACCGGGAAGTCGGAGATCGCGTCCACGCCCTCGGCGACCAGGCGCCACAGGGCTTCCGGGGAGTCCACGCCGCCGGGGAAGCGGCAGGCCATGCCGACGATGGCGATCGGGTCGTCGTCCAGCACCGCGACCGTGGAGGCCTCGGCCGCCGCGCTGACGCCGAGGATCTCGCCGCGCAGGAAGTCGGCGAGCACGGTGGCGGTCGGGTAGTCGAAGACCAGCGTGGCCGGGAGTTTCAGGCCGGTCGCGGTGTTGAGCCGGTTGCGCAGGTCGACCGCGGTCAGCGAGTCGAAGCCCAGCTCGCGGAAGGCGCGGTTGACGTCGACCGACTCCGGCGAGGGGTGTTCCAGCACCGCGGCCAGCTGGGCGCGCACCAGGTCCAGCACCACCTGGGCCTGGTCGGTCTCGGACAGGCCGGAAAGCCGTTGGGCCAGCGGGGATCCGGTCTGCTCCGGCTCGACCTCCAGCTCGGCGACCTGGGGCAGGGCGGAGAGCAGCGGGCTGGGCCGGGCGGCGGTGAAGCCGGGGTGGAAGCGGGACCAGTCGATGTCCGCGATGGTCACCGCGGCCTCGTTGTGGTCGAGCACCTGGCGCAGCGCGGTCAGCGCGGCGGCCGGGGCCAGCGCGCGGACACCGCGTCGGCGCAGCTGCTCGCCCATGGCCTCGACGGTGGCGCCGCCGTCCCACGGGCTCCAGGCGATCACGTTGGCGGGCAGGCCGTTGCCGCGGCGGTACTCGGCGAGCGCGTCCAGGTAAGCGGACCCGGCGGCGTAGGCGGCCTGGTTGCCACCGCCCCAGACCGCGGCGACCGAGGAGAAGAAGACCACGTGCTCCGGTTCGATCGGCAGCGCCTCAACCGCGAGCACGTCGGCGGTCTTGACCGCCACCACGGCGGCGAACTCAGCGAGGTCAACACCGTCCACTTCGGACGGATCGACCACCGGCGGCGCGTGCAGCACGGTGCTGACCCCGGCGGCCTGGGCCAGGTTGGTGTGCGCGGTGACGCCCAGCTCGGCCAGTTCCTCGACGAGTTCCGGTGCGGCGCCGGGGAGCACGAGGGTGCTGACGCCCTGGGTGGCCAGCCAGCGGGCGGCTTCCGCGCCGAGCGGTCCGGCCGCGCCGGTGACCAGCGCGGTGTCGCCGGGCTGCCAGGTGCGGGCGGCCTTGCCGGTGAGCGGGGCAGGGGTGAGGCGGCGGCCGAACAGCCCGGCCGGGCGGACCGCGACCTGGTCTTCGGTCCCGGACAGTGCCGCCACGAGCTGGACTCCGGTCCGCTCGTCCAGCACCTCGGGCAGGTCGACCAGACCACCCCAGCGGCCGGGGTGCTCCAGTGCCACCACGCGGCCGAAGCCCCAGACCTGGGCCTGCTCCGGGCTGGTCAGCACGTCCGAGCCGCCGATGCCGACCGCGCCCCTGGTCAGGCACCACAGCGGAGCCGGGGCCCCGGTGTCGCCGAGGGCCTGGGTGAGCAGCAGGGTCTGGGCCAGTCCGGCGGCCAGTTCGGGGTGATCGGGGTGCGGGGTCTCGTCCAGGGCCAGCACCGAGATCAGTCCGGCGGCCTCGGCGATGCCCGCCGCGCGCAGGGTTTCCGCGATCTCCGCGCGGTCGCCGTGGACGGCGATCTCGGTGACCTGTGCGCCGTGTGCAGTGAGCGTGTCGGCGAGTCCGGCGGGCGCGGGTCCCGCGATCAGCCAGTTTCCGTTGAGGGTAGGGGCGTTAGGGGTGTTGAGCGGGGTCCAGGTGACCCGGTAGCGCCAGCCGTCCACGGCGGCCAGCTCCTTGCGCTGGCGGCGCCAGGTGGACATGGCGGGCAGGACCTCGTGCAGCGGGGTGTCGCCGTCCACGGCCAGCGTGGCGGTCACCTCGTCCAGGTCGGCGCGGTCCACCGCGTCCCAGAACCCGGCGTCGGCGGGATCAGTGGCTGCTGCCGGGGCCAGCGGTTCGAGCCAGAACCGCCTGCGCTGGAAGGGATAGGTGGGCAGTTCGCGGCGGCGGGCGCCCGAGCCGGCGAAGACGACCTGCCAGTCCAGCCCCAGGCCGCCCACGTAGGCCTCGGCCAGCGAGGTGAGGCAGCGGGTGAGGCCACCTTCCTCGCGGCGCAGCGAGCCGACCACCACGGCCTCGCCGCCCGCGGCGTCCACGGTGTGCTGCACGCCGACGGTGAGCACCGGGTGCGGGCTCATCTCGATGAAGAACCGGTAACCCTGTTCGACCAGGCCGCGCACGGTGTCCTCGAACCGCACGGTCTGGCGCAGGTTGGTGTACCAGTACTCGGCGTCCACGATGGCGGTGTCGATCAGCTGGCCGGTGACCGTGGAGTGGAACGGGATCTCCGCCGAGCGCGGCTGGATCGGGGCCAGCACGCGCAGGATCTCCTCGCGGATCTCCTCGACGTAGGCGGAGTGCGAGGCGTAGTCCACCGGGATCTTGCGGGCCCGGATGTCAGCGGCCTCACACTCGGCGAACAGCTCATCGAGGGCCTCGGGCTCACCGGCGACCACCACGGTGGCGGGGCCGTTGACCGCGGCGACCGAGATCCGGCCGTCCCAGCGGGCGATGCGAGTCTCGACCTCGGTGCGGGGCAACGGCACCGACATCATGCCGCCCTTGCCGGCCAGCGCGCGGATCGCCTTGCTGCGCAACGCCACCACGCAGGCCGCGTCACGCAGGGACAGCGCGCCGGAGACCGCGGCGGCCGCGATCTCGCCCTGGGAGTGGCCGACCACCGCGGAGGGGTTGACGCCGAAGGAGGCCCAGACCGCGGACAGCGAGACCATCATGGCCCACAGCGCGGGCTGCACCACGTCCACCCGGTCGAAGCCGGTACCGTTGCCGCGTAAGACTTCGAGGAGGTCCCAGTCGGTGAACTCGGCCAGCGCTTCGGCGCACTCGGTCATCCGGGCGGCGAACACCGGCGAGGAGTCCAGCAGTTCCAGGGCCATCCCGGCCCACTGCGAACCCTGACCGGGAAAGACGAAAGCGACCTTGTCGCTGGCGCGGGCGGTGCCGCGCACCAGGGTTCCAGCGGTGCCGTCGGCGGCAAGGGCGTCCAGCGCGGAGCTGAAGCCGTCCCGGTCGGCGGCGATGACCACGGCGCGGTGCTCGAAGGCGCTGCGACCGGTGGCCAGCGAGTAGGCGGTGTCCAGCACGGACAGCTCAGGCTCACTGTCCACAGTGGACTTCAGTCGGACGGCGGTCTCGCGCAGCGCCTCGGGGGTGCGGGCGGAGAGCAGCCAGGGCAGCACCTGAGGTTCGCTCTGCGCAACAGGTTCCGGCTCGGGGGCGGCCTCGATCACGGCGTGCGCGTTGGTGCCGGAGACGCCGAAGCTGGACACCGCGGACCGGCGCGGACGCCCGGTCTCCGGCCAGGGCTGGGCCTCGGTGAGCAGGGACACCGCGCCGGCGGACCAGTCGATCTGCGGCGAGGGCTCGTCCACGTGCAGGGTCTTGGGCAGCACGCCGTGCCGCATGGCCATGACCATCTTGATGATGCCGCCCGCGCCCGCGGCGGCCTGGGTGTGCCCAATGTTGGACTTCAGCGAGCCGAGCCACAGTGGCTGCTCGTCGGTGTGCTCGCGCCCGTAGGTGGCCAGGAGTGCCTGTGCCTCAATGGGATCGCCGAGCTTGGTGCCGGTGCCGTGCGCCTCCACCGCGTCCACCTCGGCGGCGGTGAGCCCGGCGTCGGCGAGGGCCTGGCGGATCACCCGCTGCTGGGAGGGACCGTTGGGGGCGGTCAGTCCGCTGCTGGCGCCGTCCTGGTTGACCGCGGTGCCGCGCACCACGGCGAGGATCGGGTGGCCGTTGCGCTGCGCGTCGGAGAGCTTCTCCAGCAGGATCATGCCCGCGCCCTCGGCCCAGGAGGTGCCGTCGGCGGCCGCGGCGAAGGACTTGCAGCGGCCGTCCGGGGCGAGGCCGCGCTGGCGGGAGAACTCGACGAAGGCCGCGGGGGTGGCCATCACCGCGACGCCACCGGCCAGCGCGAGAGAGGTCTCGCCCTTGCGCAGCGAGCGGACCGCGAGGTGCAACGCGACCAGCGAGGAGGAACACGCGGTGTCGATGGTGACCGAAGGCCCTTCCAGGCCAAGGGTGTAGGACACCCGGCCGGAGACCACGCTGCCGGAGCTGCCGGTGGCCAGGTAGCCCTCCACGCCCGGCGGCACCTCGTGCATGCGCGGCGCGTAGTCGTGGTACATCAGGCCCGCGTACACGCCGGTCTTGCTGCCGCGCAAGGAGCTCGGGTCGATCCCGGCCCGCTCGAAGGCCTCCCAGGAGGTCTCCAGCAGCAGCCGCTGCTGGGGGTCCATGGCCAGGGCCTCGCGCGGGGAGATACCGAAGAAGTCCGGGTCGAACTCGTCGGCGTCGTGCAAGAAGCCGCTTTCGCGCACGTAGGCGGTGCCGGAGCGGTCCGGATCGGGGTCGTACAGGGAGTCCAGGTCCCAGCCTCGGTTGACGGGGAACGGCGTGATGCCGTCCCCGCCCGCCGCGACCAGGTCCCACAGCTGTTCAGGGCTGCTGACCCCGCCGGGGAACCGGCAGGCCATGCCGATGATCGCGATCGGCTCCTGGTCCTGGGACTCCAGCTCGGCCACCCGTCGCCGCGCGTCGCGCAGGTCGACGGTGGCCCGCCGGAGGTAGTCCAGGAGCTTCTGCTCGTTTTCGTTCGACACTGCCCTCAGCCCCCAAAGCCGATACGGGTTGTTGTTGCGCTACAGCAGACCGAGCTCGCGGTCCAGCACGTCGAACAGCTCGTCCGCGGTCGCGGTCTCCAGCGCCTCGTCCGCGCGCTGTTCGTCACCGGGTGTCTCGTTCCATTTCGCCAGCACCGCCTGCAACCGGGCGGTGACCGTGGTGCGGGTGGCCTCGTCGGCAGGCAGCGCCTCCAGGGCAGCGGCCAGCCGGTCGAGTTCGGCGAGCACCGGCGCTGGTGCCCCTGCCGTCGCTCCCCCGCTCACGGGGGCGAGCTCCTCGTCCAGGTGCTGGGCGAGGGCCTTCGGCGACGGGTAGTCGAAGATCAGCGTGGCCGGCAGCCGCAGCCCGGAGGCGGCGTTGAGCCGGTTGCGCAGTTCGACCGCGGTCAGCGAGTCGAAGCCCAGTTCCAGGAAGCCCCTGGTGGCGTCGACCGCTTCGGCTGCGCTGTGTCCCAGCACGGCCGCCGTGTGGGTGCGCACCAGCTCCAGCAGCACCCGGCCGCGTTCGGCCGCCGGGGCGCTGGCCAGCCGGTCCCGCAACGACGGTCCCTGTTCGGCCGTGGCGGAAACGGCCTCCAGGGTCCGCCGAACCGGGGTCCGGACCAGACCGCGCAGCAGCGGCGGCGCCTCGCCCTGGAACACCGTGGTGTCCCAGCGCATCGGCACCACCGTCGCTGCGTCAACGGTGCGGGCCGCGTCGAAGAGAAGCAACCCCAGTTCCGAAGTCAGGGGGGTCACCCCTGTCCGGGCCATCCGCTGCTTGTCCGCCTCCGCGAGACCCGCGGCCATGCCGCCTTCGCCCCACGGTCCCCAGGCCAGCGAGACCCCAGGCTTGCCCTGTTCCTTGCGCTGCTGGGCGAGGGCGTCCAGGTAGGCGTTGGCGGCGGCGTAGCTGCTCTGCCCGGCCTGGCCGAGGGTGGCCGAGGCGGAGGAGAACAGCACCAGGTCGACCTCGGGGTCAAGCAGCTCGGCCAGGTGCCGGGCGGCCTCGACCTTGGGGCGCAGCACCGCGTCCACCCGCTCCGGGGTGAGCGCGGTCACCACGCCGTCGTCGAGCACCCCGGCGGTGTGGATCACCGCGGTGAGCGGGTGTTCGGCGATCAGCGCGGCAACCGCGTCCCGGTCGGCCACATCGCAGGCCACCACATCCACCGTCGCGCCGAGCCCGGTCAGCTCGTCCCGGAGTTCCGCCGCGCCCGGTGCGGCCAGACCGCGGCGGCTGGCCAGCACCAGCCGGCGCACCCCGTGCTCGGCGACCACGTGCCGGGCCAGCAGCGAGCCGAGGCTGCCGCTGGCACCGGTGATCAGCACCGCCCGCTCGGCATCCCACTGCGGCGCAACGCCTGCCGCGACCGCCTTGGCCAGGCGGGCCGCGAACAGCTTGCCGTTCTCGATCTTCAGCCAGGGCTCGTCCGCGTACAGCTCGGCCGACCCGTCGGTCTCGATCACCTGGAACCGCCCGGGGTTCTCCGACTCGGCCGAGCGCATCAGCCCGGCGGCGGCCGCCCCGGCGAGGTCCCCGGTCCGGGTGACGAGCACCATGCGCTCGTCCTCGGGCCGTTCGGCCAGCCAGTTCTGCACCAGGGCGAGGACCTCGTGCACCACCGGCCCGGTTTCCCCGCCAGGGCACGGCACCAGCGTGGCCTCGCGGCCTCGCGCGGTGGCCTGCACCGGGATCCAGTCCAGCCGGAACAGGTCCTTCTGCGTGCGGGCGGCCTGGATCTGCTCGGCCGCAACGGGTCGCAGGGTCAGCGACTCGACCGTGACGACCGGGTTGCCCGCGGTGTCGGTGGCCTCGATGGTCACCGTCTCGCGCCCGGCCGGGGTCACCTTGACCCGCAGCGCGGCCGCCCCGGCCCCGTGCAAGGTGACACCGGAGAAGTTGAACGGCAGCCAGCCGCCCTCGGGCAGCACGCCGAGGCCGAGGCTGTGCAGCGCCGCGTCGAGCAGCGCCGGGTGCAGCCCGAACTTCCCGGCCGGACCGGGCAGCGCGATCTCGGCGTACACGGTCTCGCCGTCCCGCCAGGCCGCGCGCAGGCCCTGGAACACCGGCCCGTAGTCCAGACCACGGGCGCTCATCGACGGGTAGAGCTGGTCCACCGCAACGCTTTCCCCGGCAGGCGGCCAGGTCAGCGCGGGCGGGGTGGCCGGGCCGGTGCCGAGCAGGCCGCTGGCGTGCCGGGTCCACTCGGCGTCCTCGTCCAGCCGGGAGTGCACGGTCAGCGATCGCTGCCCGGACTGGTCAGCGCCCACGGTCAGCTGCACCCGCACGCCACCCTGCTCGGGCAGCACCAGCGGGGCCTCCAGGGTCAGGTCCACCAGCCGGTCGCAGCCGACCTGGTCACCGGCGGCAATGGCCAGCTCGACAAAAGCCGTGCCGGGCACCACGACCGAGCCGTGCACCACGTGGTCGGCCAGCCAGGGCTGGGCCCGCCGGGACAGCCGCCCGGTGAGCAGCACGCCGCCGGAGTCGGGCAGCGGGATGGCCGCGCCGAGCAGCGGGTGGTCCACATCGGACAGTCCGGCCGCGCTGACGTCGGCGGGGGCCGGGGCGTCCAGCCAGTACCGGCTGCGCTGGAACGGGTAGCTGGGCAGGTCCACGCGGGCGCCGCCCTTGCCGGCGAACACCGCGGCCCAGTCCGGGGAGTGGCCGTGCACGTGCGCGGTGGCCAGCGCGGTGTGCGCGGCGGCCAGTTCGGCCCGGTCCTTGCGCAGCACCGGGACCAGCACCGGTTCGGCCTCGGCCAGGCAGTCCTGGCCCATCGCGGAGAGCACCCCGTCCGGCCCCAGCTCGACGAACACGCCGACCCCGGCATCGGCCAGCGCGCGCATGCCGTCCAGGAACCGCACCGCGTCCCGGACGTGCCGCACCCAGTACGCCGCGGTGGCCAGCTCGGCCCCGGCGAGCGCGCCGGTCACCGTGGACACCATCGGCAGCACCGGCTCGCGGTACTCCAGTTCCTCCGCGACCGCCCGGAACTCGGCCAGCATCGGGGCCATCCGCGGCGAGTGGAAGGCGTGGCTGACGGTCAGCCGCCGGGTCTTGCGCCCCTGTGCGGCAAGGAGCTCGGCCACATCGGCCACCGCCTCCTCGTCACCGGAGACGACCACCGCGGCCGGGCCGTTGACCGCGGCGATGCCGACCTGGTCCCCGCGTCCGGCCAGCAGCGGCAGCACCTCGTGCTCGCCCGCCTGCACCGCGACCATCGCGCCACCGGCGGGCAGCGCCTGCATCAACCGGCCGCGCGCGGCGACCAGCTTGGCCGCGTCGGCAAGGGAGAACACCCCGGCCACGTGCGCGGCGGCCAGCTCGCCGATGGAGTGCCCGGCCAGGAAGTCCGGTCGCAGGCCCCAGGACTCGACCAGCCGGAACAGCGCCACTTCCAGCGCGAACAGCACCGGCTGGGTGTAGCCGGTCTCGTTGATCAGCTCGCCGCCGTCGAAGGCGACCTCCAGCACCGGCCGGTCCAGGTGCTTGTCCAGCTCGGCGCAGGCGGTGTCGAAGGCTTCGGCGAACACCGGGAACTCCCGGTACAGCTCAGCTCCGGCCCCGACCCGCTGGGCACCCTGGCCGGTGAACAGGAAGGCCAGCTTGCCGTTGCGGTTGGTGCCGGTGACCAGCTCCGCGGCCAGGTCGCCGCGGGCCAGCGCGCGCAGGCCGTCCAGCTGGGCCTCGCGGTCACCGAGCACGGCGGCCCGGTGCTCGAACACGCCCCGGCTGGTGGCCAGCGCCGCACCGAGGTCGGCCGAGCTGACACCGTCCACAAAGGACAGAAGCTGGGTGGCCGAGTCGGCAAGGGCCTGCGGGGTGCGGGCGGAGAGCAGCCAGGGCAGCTCGCCCTCGGAGGCGGGCACGGGTTCCTCGGCGGGGGCCTGTTCCAGGATGGTGTGCGCGTTGGTGCCGCTCACCCCGAAGCTGGACACGGCCGCCCGGCGGATGCCTTCCGGCCAAGGCTGGGCCTCGGTGAGCAGCGACACCGCGCCCGCGGACCAGTCCACGTGCGGCGAGGGCTCGTCCACGTGCAGGGTCCTGGGCAGCACGCCCTTGCGCATCGCCATGACCATCTTGATGATCCCGGCCACGCCCGCGGCGGCCTGGGTGTGCCCGATGTTGGACTTCAGCGAACCCAGCCACAGCGGGATTTCCCGCTCCTGGCCGTAGGTGGCCAGCACGGCCTGGGCCTCGATCGGGTCGCCGAGCCGGGTGCCGGTGCCGTGCGCCTCCACCACGTCGATGTCCGAAGTGGACAGTCCGGCGTTGGCGAGGGCCTGGCGGATCACCCGCTGCTGGGACGGCCCGTTGGGCGCGGTGAGCCCGTTGGACGCGCCGTCCTGGTTGATCGCGCTGCCCTTGACCACGGCCAGGATCGGGTGGCCGTTGCGCTGGGCGTCGGAGAGGCGCTCGACCAGCAGCATGCCGACGCCCTCCGACCAGCCGGTGCCGTCGGCGGCGGCGGCGAACGGCTTGCACCGCCCGTCCTCGGACAGCCCGCGCTGCCGGGAGAACTCCACGAACGCGGCCGGGCTGGACATCACGGTGACCCCGCCGGCCAGCGCCATCGTGCACTCGCCCTGCCGCAGCGACTGCGCGGCCAGGTGCAGCGCGACCAGCGAGGAGGAGCAGGCGGTGTCCACGGTGACCGCGGGGCCTTCCAGGCCGAGCACGTAGGAGACCCGGCCGGAGGCGACCGCGGTGGCGCTGCCGGTGAGGAAGTAGCCCTCCGCGCCGGTGCCCGCGTTCACCAGGTCCGCGCCGTAGCCCTGGGCGGAGACGCCGACGAACACGCCGGTCTGCCCGCCGCGCAGCGAAGCCGGGTCGATGCCCGCGCGTTCGACCGCGGTCCAGGAGGCCTCCAGCAGCAGGCGCTGCTGCGGGTCCATCGCGGTGGCCTCGCGCGGCGAGATGCCGAAGAAGGCCGCGTCGAAGTCGGTGGCGCCGTCGACGAACCCGCCGGAGTCGGTGGCGGACAGGCCGGGCCGTCCGCCGGTGCCCAGCAGCTGGTCCAGGTCCCAGCCGCGGTCCTGCGGGAAGGTGCTGATCGCGTCCACCCCGCCGTCGACCAGCTGCCACAGCGCCTCTGGCGAGTCGACCCCACCGGGGAAGCGGCAGGCCATGCCGACGATCGCGATCGGCTCATCGTCCACAGTGGACGCCGTGACGACCTGCTGGTCCGGGGTGTCCCCGGTGAGCTGGGCGTCCAGCTCGCGGGCCAGTGCGGCCGGGTTGGGGTGGTCGAAGACCAGGGTGGTGGGCAGGGTCAGGCCGGTGGCGGTGGCCAGCCGGTTGCGCAGCTCGACCGCGGTCAGCGAGTCGAAACCCAGCTCCCGGAAGGCGATCGCGGGTTCGACCGCCTCGGTGGTGGCGTGCCCGAGCACCGCGGCGACCTCGGTGCGCACCAGCTCCAGCAGCGCCCGCTCGCGGTCGGCCGCGGTGCGCCCGGCGAAGGCGTCCACCGGGGTGCCCGCGACCACCTGTTCGGCCGCGAGCAGCAGCTTGACCTCGGGGATCTCGCTGATCAGCGGGCGGTCCCGCATCGCGGTGAAGCCGGGCGCGAACCGGGCCCAGTCCACCTCGGCCACGGTCACCGTGACGTCCTCGGCGTCCATCGCCTGCTGCAGCGCGGAGATCGCCAGCTCCGGGTCCAGCGCGGGCAGGCCGAGCCGCCGCAACTGGTCGGCGGCCGAGCCGTCGGCGACCATGCCGCCGCCGTCCCACGGCCCCCAGGCCACCGCGGTGCCCGCCTTGCCGTCCGCGCGGCGGCGCTGCACCAGCGCGTCCAGGTAGGCGTTGGCCGCGGCGTAACCGCCCTGGCCGCCGCTGCCCCAGGTGCCGGCGATCGAGGAGAACACCACGAACGCGTCCAGGTCCCCGGTCAGCTCGTCCAGGTTGCGCGCGCCGTCGACCTTGGCGCGCAACACCTCGGCCAGCGCGGCCTGGTCGGTGTCCATCAGCGCACGGAACTCCACCGCGCCCGCGGTGTGCACCACGGCATCCACCGGCTGCCCGGCGAGCAGCGCGGCCAGCGCGTCCCGGTCCGCGACATCGCAGGCGGCCAGGGTGATCCGGGCGCCGAGCGCGGTCAGCTCTGCCTGAAGTTCAGTGGCACCAGGGGCTTCCGCGCCGCGGCGGCTGGTGAGCACCAGGTGCTCGGCCCCGTTCCCGGCCAGCCAGCGCGCGACCCGTGCACCGAGTCCGCCGGTGCCGCCGGTGACCAGCACGGTCCCGGCAGGCCGCCAGTTCCGGCGGCTCACCGCGGGCGCGCGGTCCAGTCGTCGCACGTGCGCCCCGGAAGCGCGCACCGCGACCTGGTCCTCCGTACCCGCGGCGAGCACACCGGCGATCCGCGCGAAGGCCCGCTCGTCCAGCCGCTCCGGCAGGTCCAGCAGACCGCCCCAGCGCTGCGGCAGCTCCAGGCCGACCACCCGGCCAAGACCCCACACCAGCGCCTGCTCCGGGTCACGCACCGGGTCGGCCTTGGCCACCGACACCGCGCCCCGAGTGAGCAGCCACAACGGCGCGTCGATCCCGGCGTCGCCGAGCGCCTGCGTCAGCGTCAGCGTCTCGGCCAGGCCCAGCACCGCCAGCACACCATCCACTTCGGACAGTTGAGCGGCCAGTCCGGCCCGGTCCACGCCGGGTTCCAGCACCAGCTGCTCGATCCGCGCACCCTGTCCGGCCAGTCCCTCGGCCAGTTCGGTCTCCGGCGCGGTGCTGACCAGCAGCCAGTTCCCGGACAGCTTCCCGGTGAGTGCCTTCGGCCGCCAGTTCACCCGGTACCGCCAGCCGTCCACAGTGGACTCGGTCTTGCGCCGCTGCCGCCAGGCGGCCAGCGCGGGCAGCACCTCGCGCAGCGGGGCGGCGTCCACGTCCAGCACCGAGGCCAGCTCGGTCAGCTCCGCCTTGTCCACCGCGGCCCAGAACTCGGCCTCGACACGGTCGGTCTCGGCGATCTCGGCGGGTCCGGCCGCCAGCCAGAACCGCTCCCGCTGGAAGGCGTAGGTGGGCAGCTCGATCCGCCGCGCCCCGGACCCGGCGAAGTACCCGGTCCAGTCCACCGCGATCCCGCGCACGTGCGCCTCGGCCAGCGCACCGGCCACGGCCAGCGGCTCCGGCCGGTCCGCCCGGAGCGCGGGCACGAATGCCGCCTCCGCCAGGCATTCCTGGCCCATGCCGGACAGCACCCCGCCCGGTCCCAGCTCGATGAAGGTGCGCACACCCTGCTCGCCGAGCGCCCGCACGCCGTCGGCGAAGCGCACGGCCTCCCGGACGTGCCGAACCCAGTACTCCGCGGTGCCCAGCTCCGCACCGGCGATCGCGCCGGTCACGTTGGACACCACCGGAATCTCCGCCGTGCCAAAGGTCACGGCTTCGGCGACCGCCCGGAACTCCGCCAGCATCGGCTCCATCAGCACCGAGTGGAAGGCGTGGCTCACGGTCAGCCGCTTGCTCTTGCGCTCCCCGAGCCGCCCGACCACCTCGGTCACCCCGGCCTCTGCACCCGAGACGACCACGGAGGCCGGCCCGTTGACCGCGGCGATGTCCACCGCGAGGCCGTCCAGCAGCGGCCGGACCTCCTCCTCGGTGGCCTGCACCGCCAGCATCGCGCCCCCGCTGGGCAGTGCCTGCATCAACCGGCCGCGCGCGGCCACCAGCTTCGCCGCGTCGGCCAGCGGCAGCACCCCGGCCACGTGCGCGGCGGCCAGCTCGCCGATGGAGTGCCCGGCCACGAAGTCTGGCCGCACACCCCAGCTCTCGAACAGCCGGAACAGCGCGACCTCGATCGCGAACAACGCGGGCTGGGTGAACTCGGTCTGGTGCAGCTCTTCGGTGTCCAGGATCTCGCGCACCGGCTTGCCCAGGTGCCGGTCCAACTCGTCGCACACCGCGTCGAAAGCAGCGGCGAACACGGGGTAGGCGGCCAGTCCCCGGCCCATCCCCAGGCGCTGGGAACCCTGGCCGGAGAACAAGAACGCCACCTTGCCGGCCACCGGCGAACCGAGCACCAGCCCGGCGGCCGAGCGGCCTTCGGCGAGCGCGCCCAGTGCGGCGGCCGGGTCCTCGGCGACGATCACGGCGCGGCGGTTGTGCGTGGCGCGACTGCTGAGCAGCGAGTAGGCCAGGTCGAGCGGGTTCGCGGAGGCCAGGACCGGGCGCAGGGCGGCGGCTTGGGCGCGCAGGGCAGTCTCGCTGCGGGCGGAGACCGCGATCGGCAGCACGGCCGGGGCAGTGGCGTCGATCGGGGCGGCGGCCGGGACCGGGGCAGTGGCGCTGATCGGGGCGGCGGCGGTCTCCGGGGCCTGTTCCAGGATGGTGTGCGCGTTGGTGCCGCTGATGCCGAAGGCCGACACCGCGGCCCGCCGCGGCCTGCCCACCTCCGGCCAGGTGACCTGCTCGCTCAGCAGCGAGACCGCGCCCGCCGACCAGTCCACGTGCGGCGAGGGCTCGTCCACGTGCAGCGTCTTCGGGGCCACACCGTGCCGCAGCGCGAGCACCATCTTGATCAGTCCGGCGATACCGGCCGCGGCCTGGGTGTGCCCGATGTTGGACTTCACCGAGCCGAGCAGCAGCGGGTGCGCCCGGTCCTGGCCGTAGGTGGCCAGCAGGGCCTGGGCCTCGATCGGGTCGCCGAGCTTGGTGCCGGTGCCGTGTGCCTCCACCACGTCGACGTCCGAAGCAGCCAGTCCGGCGTCGGCAAGCGCGGCCCGGATGACCCGCTGCTGGGCCGGTCCGTTGGGGGCGGTGAGGCCGTTGGACGCGCCGTCCTGGTTGACCGCGCTGCCGCGGATCACCGCGAGCACCGGGTGCCCGTTGCGCTGCGCGTCGGAAAGGCGCTCGATGAGCACCATGCCCACGCCCTCGCCCCAGCCGGTGCCGTCCGCGGCGGCCGCGAAGGCCTTGCAGCGGCCGTCGGGGGCCAGGCCGCGCTGGCGGGAGAACTCGACGAACACGCCGGGGGTGGACATCACCGTGACGCCGCCGGCCAGCGCCATGCCGACGTCGCCGCGGCGCAGCGCCTGCACCGCCCAGTGCAGGGCGACCAGCGAAGCCGAGCAGGCGGTGTCGACGGTGACCGCGGGGCCTTCCAGGCCGAAGGTGTAGGAGATGCGGCCGGAGATCACGCTGGCCGCGTTGCCGGTGCCCAGGTAGCCCTCCACGCCCTCGGGCGCGGTGCTGAGCAGTCCGGCGTAGTCCTGGCCGTTGGTGCCGACGAACACCCCGGCCTTGCTGCCGCGCACCGTGGCCGGGTCGATGCCCGCGTGCTCGAAGGCCTCCCAGGAGGTCTCCAGCAGCAGCCGCTGCTGCGGGTCCATGGCCAGCGCCTCGCGCGGCGAGATGCCGAAGAAGGCGGCGTCGAAGTCGGTTGCGGTGTCGAGGAAGCCGCCTTCGCGGGCGTAGCTCTTGCCGGGGCGATCGGGGTCCGGGTCGTACAGGTCGGGGTCCCAGCCGCGGTCGGCAGGCAGGCCGGTGAGCACGTCCGCGCCCTCGGTGAGCAGCTGCCAGTAGTCCTCGGGGCTCATCACGCCGCCGGGGAACCGGCAGGCCATGCCGACGATCGCGATCGGCTCATCGTCCACAGTGGACATCGTGACCGCGGCGGCCTCGGTGACCGCGCCGAGCAGCTCCGCCAGCAGGAAGTCGGTGAGCGCCAGCGGGGTCGGGTAGTCGAAGACCAGGGTGGTGGGCAGGGTCAGGCCGGTGGCGGTGGCCAGGCGGTTGCGCAGCTCGACCGCGGTCAACGAGTCGAAACCGGCCTCGCGGAAGGCCTTCTCCGGCTCCACCGCCTCCGCCCCGGCGTGGCCGAGCACGGCGGCGACGCTGGTGCGGACCTGTGCCAGCAGGAACCCGTGCCGCTGCGCGACCGGGAGCTTGCCGAGCTTGGCGGCCAGCGCGGAGTCCGCCTGCGGCGCGGCCGGGGCGGCCACCGGCTTGCCGCGGTGCAGTTCGGGGATGTCGCTGATCAGGCGGCTCGGGCGGACCGCGGTGAAGGCCGGGCCGAACAGCTCCCAGTCCACGTCGACGATCGCGACCACGGTGTCCTCGCGGTCCAGGACCCCTTGCAGGGCCTCGATCGCGGTGTCCGCGGCCATCGGCGGCAGCCCGGCGCGGCGCAGCCGCTCGCCGATCGCGGCGTCGGCCATGCCACCGTCGGCCCATGGCCCCCAGCCGATGGAGGTGGCGGGCAGGCCCTGGGCGCGGCGGTGTTCGGCGAGGGCGTCCAGGTAGGCGTTGGCGGCGGCGTAGTTGGCCTGGCCCGCGGTGCCGACCATGCCGGTGACCGAGGAGAACAGCACAAACGCGTCCAGCTCGCCGGTCAGCTCGTGCAGGTTGCGGGCGGCGTCCACCTTGGGGCGCAGCACGGTGTCCAGGCGGTCCGGGGTGAGGCTGCCGATCAGCCCGTCGTCGAGCACCCCGGCGGTGTGGATCACCGCGTTGACCGGGTGCTCGGCCAGCAGCGCGGCCACCGCGTCGCGGTCGGCGGCATCGCAGGCGGCCAGGGTGACGGTGACGCCGAGGGCTTCCAGGTCGGCGGCCAGTTCGGTCGCGCCGGGGGCGTCAGCGCCGCGGCGGCTGGTGAGCACCAGGTGCTCGGCGCCGTTGCGGGCCAGCCAGCGGGCGACCCGTGCGCCGAGCGCGCCGGTGCCGCCGGTGACCAGCACGGTGCCGCGCGGCCGCCAGGACCGCCGGGGGGCAACGGCGTCGGCGTGCGCGAACCGCCGGACGTAGCTGCCGGAGGGCCGCAGGGCGAGCTGGTCCTCGGCGCCGGTCAGGGCACCGGCCAGGCGGGACAGCGAGCGCTCGTCCAGCTCGGCAGGCAGGTCGATGAGGCCGCCCCAGCGTTCGGGATGTTCCAGCGCGGCAACAAGTCCGAGGCCCCAGACCTGGGCCTGCTCGGGGTTGGGCAGCTGCTCGCCGCCGACCGAGACCGCACCCTGGGTGAGGCACCACAGCGGGGCCGGGCACCGCGCGTCACCGAGTCCGCGCACCAGCGCGAGGGCCTGGTGCACGTCGCCGACGGAGAGCACCCCCGCGAGGTCGAGGACTCCGGCGACGTTGACCGCATCGGCCGCGTCCGCGACCTCGCGCACCTCAGCGCCCGCCGCGGTGAGCGCCCCGACCAGCTCGGGCTGGGCGGACCCGACCACCAGCCAGGTTCCGTTCAGCGGCTTGTCCACAGTGGACTTCGGCTGCCAGTTGATCCGGTAGCGCCAGCCGTCGGCGACCGAGCGGACCGGGGCCTTCGGGGTCAGCTCCAGCCAGAAGCGTTCCCGCTGGAAGGCATAGGTGGGCAGCTCGATCCGACGGCCGCCCTCGAACAGCGCGGTCCAGTCGACCCGGACGCCCCTGGTGAACAACCGGCCCAGCGCGGTGACCGCGGCCGCCGCCTCCGGCCGGTCCTTGCGCAGCGCGGGCAGGAAGGCCGCACCGGGCGCGGACTCCGGCCCCATCGCGGAGAGCACGCCGTCCGGCCCCAGCTCCAGGAAGGTGGCCACCCCGGCCTCGGCCAGCGCGCGCACCCCGTCGGCGAAGCGCACCGCGCCCCGGACGTGCCGCACCCAGTACTCCGCGGTGCCCAGCTCCTCCCCCGCGACCGCGCCGGTCACGTTGGACACCACCGGAATCCGCGCGGGCGCGTAGCTCACGCTCTCCGCGACCGCCCGGAACCCGGCCAGCATCCCGTCCATGTGCGGAGAGTGGAAGGCGTGCGAGACCCGCAGCCGCTTGACCTTGCGCCCCTTGGCTTCCAGCCCCGCGGCGACCTCGCAGGCCGCGTTCTCGTCGCCCGCGATCACCAGGGCGTTCGGCCCGTTGATCGCGGCGATGTCCACCGCCAGCCCGTCCAGCAGCGGCGCGACCTCCTCCTCGGTGGCCTGCACCGCCAGCATCGCGCCCCCACCGGGCAGTGCCTGCATCAACCGGCCCCGCGCGGCCACCAGCTTCGCCGCATCGGCCAGCGACAGCACCCCGGCCACATGCGCGGCGGCCAGCTCGCCGATGGAGTGCCCGGCCACGAAGTCCGGCCGCACACCCCAGGACTCGTACAGCCGGAACAGCGCGACCTCGATCGCGAACAGCGCGGGCTGGGTGAACTCGGTCTGGTGCAGCTCCTCGGTGTCCAGCACCGCGCGCAGCGGGCGGGCGAGGTGCTGGTCCAGTTCGGCGGCCACCGCGTCGAAGGCGGCGGTGAAGGCCGGGAAGGTCTCGGCCAGCTCCCGGCCCATGGCCAGGCGCTGGGCGCCCTGGCCGGTGAACAGGACAGCCAGCTTGCCGGGGGTGACGGCGCCGGTGTGCACACCGGGGGCGTCCAGGCCCTCAGCGAAGGCGGCCAGGGCGTCGCGGGCCTCGGTGAGGCCGGTGGCGGCGAGCACGGCGCGGTGCTCGAAGGCGGGGCGATTGGCCAGCGAGAAGCCGAGGTCGAGCAGCGAAGCCGAGTCGCCGTCCACAAAGGACACGAGCTGGGCGGCCTGGGCGCGCAGAGCTTCGGGGGTCTTGGCGGAGAGGGCGAGCGGAACAGTGGCCACGCGGTGTGCCAGAACAGCCATCGGAGCCTCAACCGGCGGCGCGGCCTCGATGATCGTGTGCGCGTTCGTTCCGCTGATCCCGAACGAGGAAATCCCCGCCCGGTGCGGGTTCCCGGTCTCCGGCCAGGGCTGCGGCTCGGTGAGCAGCGCCACCGAACCGGCTGACCAGTCCACGTGCGGCGAGGGCTCGTCCACGTGCAGGGTCTTGGGCAGCAGCCCGTGCCGCATCGCCATGACCATCTTGATCACGCCGCCGACCCCGGCCGCGGCCTGGGTGTGCCCGACGTTGGACTTGAAGGAGCCCAGCAGCAGCGGGTTCTCCCGCTCCTGGCCGTAGGTGGCCAGCAGGGCCTGGGCCTCGATCGGGTCGCCCAGCTTGGTGCCGGTGCCGTGCGCCTCCACCGCGTCCACTTCGGACGGTGTGAGCTGGGCGTCGGCCAGCGCGTCCCTGATCACCGCTTCCTGGGCCAGGCCGTTCGGCGCGGTGAGCCCGTTGGAGGCGCCGTCCTGGTTGACCGCGCTGCCGCGCACCACGGCCAGGATCGGGTGGCCGTTGCGCTGCGCGTCGGGCAGGCGCTCCAGCAACAGCATGCCCGCGCCCTCGGACCAGGAGGTGCCGTCCGCGGCGGCGGCGAAGGACTTGCAGCGGCCATCGGGGGCCAGGCCGCGCTGGCGGGAGAACTCGACGAAGGAGTTGGGCGTGGACATGACCGCCGCGCCACCGGCCAGCGCCAGCGTGCACTCGCCCTTGCGCAGCGACTGCACGGCCAGGTGCAGCGCCACCAGCGAGGACGAACACGCCGTGTCCACGGTGACCGCGGGGCCTTCCAGCCCGAAGGTGTAGGCGACCCGGCCGGAGACCACGCTGCCCAGGTTGCCGGTCAGCAGATAGCCGGAGACCTCGGCCGGCGCCTCCTCAGGGCGGTTGGCGTAGTCGTGGTACATCAGGCCCGCGTACACACCGGTCTTGGTGCCGCGCAAGGACTCCGGGTCGATGCCGGCCCGCTCGAAGGCCTCCCAGGAGGTCTCCAGCAGCAGCCGCTGCTGCGGATCCATGGCCAGCGCCTCGCGCGGGGAGATGCCGAAGAAGCCGGGGTCGAACTCGGCGGCCTCGTGCAGGAACCCGCTCTCCCGCACGTACACGCTGTCCGGGCGCTCACCGGTGGGGTCGTAGAGGGCGTCCAGGTCCCAGCCGCGGTCGGCCGGGAACGGGGAGATGCCGTCACGGCCGCCGGCGACCATGTCCCACAGCTGTTCCGGGGTGGCCACGCCGCCGGGGAAGCGGCAGCTCATCGCGACGATCGCGATCGGCTCGTGCTCCTGCGCCTCGATCTCCTGGAGCCGGGCCCTGGTGCGGTGCAGGTCGGCGGTGACGCGCTTGAGGTAGTCGACGAGCTTCTGCTCAGTGGACTCAGACACTGCCGAACTCCTTGTCGATGAAAGCGAAGATCTCGTCGGCGGTGGTGACCGCGTCCAGTTCCTGGTCGAACTCGGCCGTTGGCGGCTCAGGTTCGGGTTCCTCGGCCGGGGCGGCCGGGGCGGGGGCGAGCTGGGCGAGCAGGTGCTCGGCCAGGCGCGCCGGGGTGGCGTAGTTGAAGAGCAGGGTGGGCGGCAGCCGCAGCCCGGTGGCGGTGTTGAGCCGGTTGCGCAGCTCCACCGAGGTCAGCGAGTCAAAACCCAGTTCCTTGAACGAGGACTCGGCCTCCACCGAGGCATCCCCGCTGTGGCCGAGGACCCCGGCCGCGTTGACCCGCACCACGTCGAGCACCAGCTGCGCCCGCTTCTCCTCCGGCGCGGCCACCAGTCTGTCCACAAAGGACTGCTCGGTGGCCGCGGTCGCGGCGGCCCGCCGGGTGCGCTTGGGCGCGATGAGCCCGCGCAGCAGGGCGGGCACCTCGCCGTTGCGGAGCGCGCTGGTGTCCAGCTTCAGCGGCACCGGCGCGGCCTCGGCTGCGCCCAGTGCCAGGTCGAACAGGGCCAGGCCCAGTTCCGGTGGCAGCGGGGCCATGCCTGCCCTGGACATCCGGTTGCGGTCGGCCTCGGCGAGCCGGGCGGCCATCCCGCCCTCGGCCCACGGTCCCCAGGCCAGGGACAGCGCGGGCTGTCCAGCGGCGTGGCGGCGCTGGGCGAGGGCGTCCAGGGCGGCGTTGGCCGCGGCGTAGTTTGCCTGGCCCGCGCCACCGAGCACGCCGATCACCGAGGAGAACAGCACAAACGCGGTCAGCTCCCGGTCCTGGGTCAGCTCGTGCAGGTTGACCGCGGCCTCGACCTTGGGCCGCAGCACGGTGTCCAGGCGCTCGGGGGTGAGCGCGGCCAGCACGCCGTCGTCGAGCACCCCGGCGGTGTGGATCACCGCGGTGACCGGATGCCTGGCCAGCAGGTCGGCGAGTGCGGCCCGGTCGGCGGCATCGCAGGCCTCGATGGTCACCTCAGCGCCCAGGCCGGTCAGCTCAGCCTCAAGTTCCTCTGCGCCAGGGGCTTGCGGGCCGCGGCGGCTGGTGAGCAGCAACCGGCGCACGCCGTGCGTGCTGACCAAGTGCTTGGCCAGCAACCCGCCGAGCGCGCCGGTCGCGCCGGTGATCAGCACCAGCCCGTCGGGGTTCCAGCCCTGCTCGGCGAACTCGGTGATCTTGGCCAGCCGGGGGGCGTGCGCGATCCCGTTGCGCAGGGCCAACTGCGGCTCGGTCGAGCCGAGTGCGGCGGGCAGCGCGGTGGCGGAGGCGGCGTCCAGGTCGATGAGCTGGAACCGGTCCGGCTGCTCGGTCTGCGCGGTCCGCACCAGGCCCCACACCGCGGCCCCGGCCAGCTCCGGCGAGTCGGCGAGCACCGCGTCCCTGGTCAGCACGACCACCCTGGACTCGCTGCGCTGCAACACCGCCAGCACCTCGGCGGTGACCGCGCGCACCGAGCCCTCGGGGCAGGTCAGCACCACCAGATCCGCGTCACCGGGCTCGGTCCGCTCCTCGACCTGGAAGCCCGCCGCCCGCAGCGCGACCCCGGCCTTGAACTCGTCCCCGCCCAGCAGCGCCACCTTGCCCGGCGTCACGGGCGACTCCGGCAGCGCGACCACCGGCCAGTCCACCCGGAACAGCGAGTCCAGCTCGGGCCGCACCCGCAGCGCGTCCGGGGACACCGGCCGCAGCACCAGGGAGTCGATCGAGAGCACCGGCGCGCCGGTCGGATCGGTCACCGCGAGGGACACCGCGTCCGGACCAGCCGGGGCCAGCCGCACCCGCAGCGTGCTCGCACCGGTGGCGTGCAACCGCACCCCGGTCCAGGCGAAGGGCAGCGGCGGGTTCGCACCCTCGGCCGCGGCGACCAGCCCGTGCAGGGCGGCGTCCAGCAGCGCGGGATGCACCCCAAATCCGTCCACAGTGGACGCAACGGTGACCTCGGTGAAGATCTCCTCCCCGCGCCGCCACACCCCGCGCACACCCTGGAACTCCGGCCCGTAGCCATAACCGCGCTCGGCGAGCCGCTGGTAGAACCCGTCCAGGTCCACCGCGTCCGCGCCAAGGGGCGGCCACTCACCCAGTTCCAGCGGGGCGTCCGCGTCCACCGCGAGCACACCGCTGGCGTGCCGCGTCCACTCCCCGTCCGCGAGCCGCGAGTACAGCTCCAGGTCCCGCCGCCCGTCCTGCTCGGCGGCCAGCACCAGCTGCACCTGCACCACACCCTGCTCGGGCAGCACCAGCGGCGCGGCCAGGGTCAGCTCCTCCACCGCCGCGCAGTCGGCCTCGTCCGCCGCCCGCAGCGCCAGCTCCACCAACGCGGTTCCCGGCACCAGTACCGAGCCCAGGATCTGGTGGTCCACCAGCCAGGGGTGCGTCCGCCGGGACAGCTGCCCGGTCAGCACCACACCGCCGGTCCCGGCGATCGGCACCGCCGAGCTCAGCATCGGGTGCACCGAGGAGTCCACAGTGGACGAGCTCGGGGCCAGCCAGAACCGCTGCCGCTGGAACGGATAGGTCGGCAGCTCGACCAGCTGCCCGCCCGAGGTCAGTCCCGCGAGGTCCACCGGCACGCCCCGGCACACCAGCCGGGCCAGCGCCTGCCAGGCCGCGTCCGGCTCGGGCCGGTCCTTGCGCAGCAGCGGAATCAGCGCGGCATCGCCGGTCAGACAGTCCTGCCCCATCCCGGACAGCACACCATCGGGCCCCAGCTCCAGGAAGGTGCGCACCCCGGCGTCCTCCAGCGTCCGGATGCCGTCGGCGAACCGGACCGCCTGCCGCACGTGCCGGACCCAGTACTCCGCGGTGCCCAGCTCGTCCCCGGCCAGCTCGCCGGTCACGTTCGACACCACCGGAATCCGCGCCGGCGCGAAGCTCACGCTCTCCGCCACCGCCCGGAACTCCGCCAGCATCCCGTCCATCCGCGGCGAGTGGAACGCGTGGCTCACAGTCAACCGCTTGGTCTTGCGCCCCTGCGCCTCGAACACCGCCGCCACCTCCAGCGCGGCGGCCTCATCCCCGGCGATCACGGTCGAGGTGGGTCCGTTCAGCGCCGCGATGCTCAGCTCGGCCGACCGACCGGTCAACAGCGGCTGCACTTCGTCCTCGGTCGCCTGCAGCGCGATCATCGCGCCACCGGCCGGCAACTCCTGCATCAACCGACCCCGCGCCGCCACCAGCTTCGCCGCATCCGCCAGCGACAACACCCCGGCCACGTGCGCCGCGGCCAGCTCGCCGATCGAGTGCCCGACCAGGTAGTCCGGTCGCACCCCCCAGGACTCGACCAGCCGGAACAGCGCCACCTCGATCGCGAACAGCGCGGGCTGGGTGAACCGGGTCTGGTGCAGCTCCGCCGACTCCAGGACCTCGGCGAGCGGTCGGGGCAGGTGCTTGTCCAGCTCCGCACAGGCCGCGTCGAAGGCCGCCGCGAACACCGGGATCTCGGCCAGCTCCCGGCCCATGCCGAGCCGCTGGGAACCCTGACCGGAGAACAGGAATGCCACCCGGCCATCGACCACGGAGTCCTGGATCACGCCCGGTTCCCCGGCGGCCACGGCGGTGAGCCCGGCGCGGAGGTCGCCGAGCACCACGGCCCGGTGCTCGTGCAGCGCACGGCGGGCCAGGGTGTGCGCGAGGTCGGCGGGCTCGACCGCGACCGGGAGCAGCGACTCGGCCAGCTCCCGCAAGGCTTCCGGCGTGCGTCCGGAGAGCACCACCGGCCCGGCGGGCACGGATGCGGCTTCGGTGGCAGTGGCACCGGGTGCCTGCTCCAGCACCACGTGCGCGTTGGTCCCGCTGATGCCGAACGAGGAAACCCCGGCCCGGCGCGGCGCACCGGTCTCGGGCCACTCCCGGGCCTCGGTCAGCAGCTCCACCGCCCCGGCCGACCAGTCGACCCGCGGCGAGGGCACGTCCGCGTGCAGGGTCCTCGGCAACACCCCGTGCCGCATCGCCTGCACCATCTTGATCACGCCACCGACCCCGGCCGCTGCCTGCGCGTGCCCGATGTTGGACTTCAGCGACCCCAGCAGCAGCGGCGTCTCCCGCTCCTGCCCGTAGGTCGCGAGCAGTGCCTGGGCCTCGATCGGGTCGCCAAGCGCGGTGCCGGTGCCGTGCGCCTCCACCGCGTCCACTTCGGACGGTCGGAGGCCGGCGTCGGCCAGCGCGCCCCGGATCACTCGCTGCTGGGCGGGGCCGTTGGGCGCGGTCAGCCCGTTCGACGCGCCGTCCTGGTTGACCGCGGTGCCGCGCACCACGGCCAGCACCGGGTGCCCGTTGCGCTGGGCGTCGGAAAGCCGTTCCAGCAGCAGCACGCCGACCCCCTCGGCCCAGGCGGTCCCGTCGGCCCCGGCGCCGAATGCCTTGCAGCGGCCGTCGGGGGCCAGGCCGCGCTGGCGGGAGAACTCGACGAACATCCCCGGCGTGGGCAGCACCGCGACGCCACCGGCCAGCGCCAGCCCGCATTCCCCGCGCCGCAACGACTGCACGGCCAGGTGCAGCGAGACCAGCGAGGCCGAACAGGCGGTGTCCACGGTGACCGCGGGCCCCTCCAGGCCGAAGGTGTAGGCGATCCGGCCGGAGAGCACGCTCGCGGTCGCGCCGGTGAGCAGGTGCCCGGCGAACTCCTCGGCCGCCTCGTGCAGCCGGGGCCCGTAGTCCTGGGTCATCGCGCCGACGAACACGCCGGACTGGCTGCCGCGCAACGAAATCGGGTCGATCCCGGCCCGCTCGAACACCTCCCAGGTGGTCTCCAGCAGCAGCCGCTGCTGCGGGTCCATGGCCAGCGCCTCGCGCGGGGAGATGCCGAAGAACTTGGCGTCGAACTCGGTCGCGCCGTCCAGGAACCCGCCCTCGCGGGCGTAGGAGGCCCCGGCGTGCGCGGGATCGGGGTGGTACAGCCGGTCCAGGTCCCAGCCACGGTCGGCCGGGAACGGCGAGATGGCATCCACCCCGTCGCTGACCAGCCGCCACAGGTCCGCCGGGGAGGTGACGCCGCCCGGGTAGCGGCAGCCCATGGCCACGATCGCTATCGGCTCGTCCTCGCTGACCCGCGCCGGCGCGGCGACCGATTCCGTCGCGCCACCGTCGAGGTGGGCGGCGAGGGCGAGCGGGGTCGGGTAGTCGAAGAGCAGGGTGGCCGGCAGCGCGCGACCGGTGGCCTGGCTGAGCTGGTCACGCAGTTCAACCGCGGTCAACGAGGCGAAGCCCAGTTCCTTGAAGCTGCGGTCCGCGGCAACGGCCTCGGCCGAGGGATAGCCCAGCACCACGGCGGCGTGCGCGCGCACCAGCTCCAGCGAAGATCGGCCGCGCACCGGCGCGGGCGACGCCACCGGCACGCTGTCCAGCCAGTACCGCTCGCGCTGGAAGGCGTAGGTGGGCAGCTCGACCCGGCTGCCGTCGCCGAAGACGGTGAAGTCGACCGCGACCCCGCGGGTCCAGGCCTGTGCCAGACCGGTGATCAGCGCCTCCACCTCGCCACGGTCCTTGCGCAGCAACGGAATCCCGGCACCCAGCGCGGCCAGCACGCCGTCCGGCCCCAGCTCCAGGAAGGTGGACACGCCGGCCTCGGCCAGCGTCCGCATCCCGTCGGCGAACCGGACCGCCTGCCGCACGTGCCGGACCCAGTAGTCCGCGGTGCCCAGCTCGTCCCCGGCCAGCTCGCCGGTCACGTTGGACACCACCGGAATCCGCGCCTGGCCGTAGCTGATGCTCTCGGCCACGGCCCGGAACTCCGCCAGCATCGGGTCCATCAGCAGCGAGTGGAAGGCGTGGCTCACGGTCAGCCGCTTGGTCTTGCGGCCGGTCAGCTTCCCTGCCACCTCGGTCACCGCGGCCTCGGTTCCCGACACCACAACGGCTTCCGGCCCGTTGACCGCCGCGATGTCCGCGTCCAGCTCGGCCAGCAGCGGCGTGACCTCGGCCTCGGTCGCCTGCACCGCCAGCATCGCGCCACCACCGGGCAGCGCCTGCATCAACCGGCCCCGCGCCGCCACCAGCTTCGCCGCGTCCGCCAGCGAGAGCACCCCGGCCGCGTGCGCCGCGGCCAGCTCGCCGATCGAGTGCCCGGCGAGGTAGTCCGGTCGCACCCCCCAGGACTCCACCAGCCGGAACAGCGCCACCTCGATGGCGAACAGCGCGGGCTGGGTGAACTCGGTCTGGTGCAGGTCCTCGGTGTCCAGGACCTCGGTCAGCGGCCGGGACAGGTGCCGGTCCAGCTCCGCGCAGGCCTCGGCGAAGGCGGTGGCGAACACCGGGAACGCCCCGGCCAGCTCCCGGCCCATGCCCAGCCGCTGCGATCCCTGACCGGAGAACAGGAACGCGAGCCCGCCCTCGGCGACCGTGCCGCGCACGACCCCGGCGGCCACCCCGTCCTTGGCGAACCCGGCCAGCGCCGCCCGGAATCCGGCGCTGGCCCCGGCGACCACCACGGCCCGGTGCTCGAACGCGGTCCGCGTCCCGGCCAGCGCGCCGGCCACCGCGCGGACATCGATTTCCACACTGTCCACAAAGGACGCCAGTCGATCGGCCTGGGCGGCAAGGGCCTCCGGGGTACGACCGGACAGCACCCACGGCAGCACCTCAGCTTCGACCGGCCGCCCCTTGGCAACCGGCGCGACCGGCGGTTCCGCGAGCACCAGGTGGCAGTTGGTCCCGCCGATGCCGAAGGAGGACACCCCGGCCAGCACCGGTGCGTCCCGCCACTCCCCCAGCTCGGCCTGCACCCGCAGCTTCAGCTCGGCAAAGGCGATCTCCGGGTTCGGCGTCTCGAAGTTCAAGCTGGGCGGCAGCTGCCGGTGCCGGATGGCCAGCACCGTCTTGATCAGCCCGACGATCCCGGCCGCGCCCTCCAGGTGTCCGACGTTGGTCTTGGCCGAGCCGACCCGCAGCGGCTCCGCGCGGTCCGCGCCGAGCACCGCGCCCAGCGCGCCGGCCTCGATGGGGTCGCCGACCTTGGTGCCGGTGCCGTGCAGCTCGACGTACTGCACCTCGGCCGGTTCCACCCCGGCGTCCCGGTAGGCCAGGCGCAGCACTTCTTGCTGGGCAAGGCCGTTGGGGGTGGTGAGCGCCGCGGACTCGCCGTCGTTGTTGACCGCGCCTCCCTTGATCACCGCGAGCACCTGGTCGCCGTCGGCGAGCGCGGCGGCCAGTGGCTTCAGCAGCACGAAGCCGCCGCCCTCCCCGCGCACGTAGCCGTTGGCGCGGGCGTCGAAGGTGTGGCAGCGGCCGTCCGGGGACTGGCCGCCGAACTTCGCGGTGGCCATGGTGGTCTCCGGCACCAGGTTCAGGTTCACCCCACCGGCCAGGGCCAGCGTGGACTCGCCGCGGCGCAGGCTTTCGCAGGCCAGGTGCACGGCGACCAGCGCGGAGGACTGGGCGGAGTCGACCGCGAGACTCGGGCCGTGCAGGCCGAGGGCGTAGGAGAGCCGGTTGGCGATGATGCCGCGGTGCAGGCCGGTGACGGTGTGCTGGGTGATCGCCTCCGGGCCGCCGCGGTAAACCAGGGTGGCGTAGTCGTCCCAGATGGTGCCGACGAACACGCCGGTGCGGCTGCCCGCCAGCCGCTCGGGGAGCAGTCCGGCGTGCTCGAATGCCTCCCAGCCCAGCTCCAGCATGAGCCGTTGCTGCGGGTCCATCGCGGCGGCCTCGCGCGGGGAGATGCCGAAGAAGCCGGGGTCAAAACCGTCCACCTGGTCCAGGAATCCGCCCCAGCGGGTGTTCATCCGGCCCGGAACCGAGGGATCCGCGTCGAAGAACTTGTTGGCGTCCCACCGGTCCGAGGGCACTTCGGTGATCGCGCTGCGACCCTCGGTGAGCAGCCGCCAGAACTCGGCCGGGTTCGCCGCGCCGGGTAGCCGGCAGGACAGCCCGATGACCGCGATCTCCCGGCCCGCAACAGTGGTGTTGTCCGACATAGGTGCCCCAGCCCGCCCGTCATCGCCATTACCGACACAAGAAACTCGCGACTTTTGGCGACGTTATCCCGGCGGTCACCCCTACCCTCAACCCCTAACTTTTCCGGGGGAGGCCGGGGTGCGGTTCAGGCGGTTGCCCAATTAGTCGGCGGTGACCAGCACCTACGGGCATCCACGCAGGTCCAAGCACGGTAGGGGCGGAAGGAGGCACCCCAGTCCGGCGATGTTTCCGCGATGTTTCCGGCCGACTCGCCGAACCAAGACAACCATGAGAACAATGACTTGCCAAGTCCCGAGAGCCAACTCACAAAGAACTTTTCTAAATTGGATTTCTGATGAACCGCTCGCCTTTATAGTGCACGTGTGGCTTCTGGAGAACCGAGACTGCTCGCCGTCAGCGACCTGCACGTCGCCTACCCGGAGAACCGGAAGCTGGTCGAGGAGCTGGTGCACCCTGCTCATCCCGGCGACTGGCTGATCGTGGCCGGTGACGTGGGTGAGCTCTTCGCCGACATCGAGTGGACGCTGTCCCTGCTGGCGCGGCGGTTCGACACGGTGATCTGGGTGCCCGGCAACCATGAGCTGTGGACGCCGAAGGAGGATCCGGTGCAGCTGCGCGGGGACCAGCGCTACCGGCGGCTGGTCGAACTGTGCCGCGAGCTGGGCGTGCACACGCCGGAGGACGAGTTCCCGGTGTGGCGGGGCGCGGGCGGGCCGGTGGCGATCGCGCCGCTGTTCCTGCTCTACGACTACACCTTCCGCACCAACCCGGCCGACGACAAGGCCGCCGCGCTGGCCGGGGCGCACGCCGCCGGTGTGGTGTGCAGCGACGAGTTCCTGTTGCACCCCAACCCTTATCCCAGCCGGGACGCCTGGTGCCGGTCCCGGCTGACCATCACGGCGCGCCGCCTGGACGCGCACGACCCCTCGGTGCCGCTGGTGCTGGTCAACCACTGGCCGCTGGTGCGCGATCCCACGTTCGTGCTGCGCTACCCGGAGTTCGCGCTGTGGTGCGGCACCGAGCGCACCGCGGACTGGCACCGCCGCTACCGCACGGTCGCCGCGGTGTACGGGCACCTGCACATCCCGCGCACCACGCACTACGACGGGGTGCGGTTCGAGGAGGTCTCGATCGGCTACCCGAGGGAGCGGAAGATGTACGGCGGCCTGCCGCGCGGCCCGCTCCGCCAGATCCTGCCAGCGGAGGAGAACCCGTGATCGCCCAGCTGCTGCCGCCCCCGGTCGTCACCGTCGAGACCAGCGCCGATCGGTCCACTGTGGACCTGTTCCCGGCCGAGCTGGCGCTGGTCGCCAAGTCGGTGCCCAAGCGGCAGGCCGAGTTCAGCACCGCCCGCTGGTGTGCCCGGCAGGCGCTGAGCTTCCTCGGCGTCGAGCCCGCGCCGATCCTGCCGGACGAGCGCGGTGCCCCGCAGTGGCCTGCCGGGTTCGTCGGCAGCATCACGCACTGCAACCGATACCGGGCGGCCGCGGTGGCCATGGACACCGACGCGCTCAGCCTGGGCATCGACGCCGAGCCGAACGAGCCGCTGCCGGAGGGCGTGCTGGAGGCGGTGTCGCTGCCCGAGGAGCGGGCGATGCTGCGCGCACTCGGTGCGGAGGCCCCGGTGTGCTGGGACCGGTTGCTGTTCAGCGCCAAGGAGTCGGTGTACAAGGCCTGGTACCCGCACGCCCGCAAGATGCTCGGCTTCGAGGAGGCCCGGCTGACCATCTCCGCCGACGGCTCCTTCACCGCCACCCTGCTGGTGCCCGGCCCCACCGTGGCCGGGCAGCCGCTGACCGGGTTCACCGGGCGCTGGCTGGCCAAGAACGGCATCGTGCTCACCGCGATCCAGCACTGACACCACTAGGTCAGATCAGCTTTGACGCCTCCGTTTCCGGAAGGTCGTGGCCACCAGCCCGCTGCCGCCCAGCAGGAGCAGCAGGCCCCAGGCGACCAGCGGCCCGGTCTCATCACCGGTGTCGGCCAGCTTGCCGGGGTTCGGCTTGCCCGCGGTCACGGTGAGGTTGACCGTGTCGGTGTTGTTGGTCAACGTGGTTTCCACCTGCCCGTCAAGGGGTTTGGTGGTCGCGGTGCTCACCAGCGAGGCCCCTGGGGTCTTCGCGGCGGTCACCACCGTCACCGGCGGGGTCCTGCCGCCGGGCAGCAGCACGTCCGGCCGGGTGCACACGACCTGCTGGCCGTTGACCGAGCACGTCCAGCCGTCGCCGGTCACCGAGGTGATGGTCAGGCCGGGCGGCACGGTCTGCCGGTACTCCTGGCTGGCCGGGCCGGGGGTGTCCGGGCCGTCACCGAAGCCGGACGGCTGGGTCTCGGTCACGTTGTAGTTGCCCGGCGGCAGGTTCGGGAACGACCAGGAACCGTCCGAAGTAGACGTTGTGGTCTTGTTCACCGGCTTGCCGTCGGCGTCGGTGCCGGTCAGCGTGACCGTCACCCCGGGAATCGGCGTGCCGTCGTCCTCCACCACGTTGCCGGAGATCCCGGCTGGCGGCAGTTCGCCGAAGTCGTAGCCGGTGGCCGCCTGGCCGAGGCTGAGGGTGACCCCGGTGACGGTGTCGTCGCCGAGCTCGCCGCGAGCGGAACCCGCCCGGTCCTTGCCGTCGAGGTAACCGTCGGGCTGGGTTTCGGTGACCGTGTAGCTGCCGGGCCGGAGCCGGTCGAAGGTGTAGCCGCCGTCGGCGGCGGTGGTCGTGGTCAGGTTGACCGGGTTGCCCGCGTCGTCGGTGCCGGTGAGCTTCACCGTCACGCCGGGGATCCGGGCCTCGCCGGTGTCGCGCACACCGTTGCTGTTGGCGTCCACGTACACCTGACCGGCCAGGCTGCCGGTGGGCAGCTCGGCGAAGTTGTTGCCAGGACTGGATCCGCCGGGTGGCAGTGTGACCGTGAAGGTGTCGTTCCCGGCCGCGGCGGCGTGTGTGCCGGGGGTGTCCTTGCCGTCGTGGTAGCCCGGCGGCTGGGTCTCCTTCACCTGGTAGGTGCCGACGGGCACGTTCGGGAAGGAGTACTTGCCGTCCGCACTCGTGGTCGTGGTCAGGCGACCGGGTTCCCGGCCAGGTCCTGACCGGTGAGGGCCACCGCAAGCCCGGCGATTCCGGCATCATCGAGGGAGTTCAGCGCGCCGTTGTCGGTGCGGTCGCTGGACACCGTGCCGGAGACCGAGCCCAGCGGCGGCCGGTAGCCAAAATCCGCGGTCAGCACATCCTGACCGGCGTTGAGCTTCACCGAGGTCTTGTTGTCCTTGGTGGCATCGGGTTCCCCGGTCTGGGTGTGCCCGGCGGGTAACGTGGCCGGGTCCACCCGCACGGTCCAGTCGAAGGCGGGCAGCCGCTCGAACAGGTACTTGCCGTTGGCGTCCGTGGTCGCGGTCTGCACCACGTTGCCCTGCGGGTCGAGCAGTTGCACCTTCACCCCGGCGATCCCGGGTTCGCCGGGGTCCTGCTTGCCGTCGCCGTCGATGTCGGTGTAGAGGGTGTCGCCGATGCTGCCGGTGCCCAGGCAGGTGGTGAAGAAGTTGACCCGCACCGCGTGGCTGTCGGACACCGAGTTGGCCGGCGCGGTCAGCGGCGGGATCGGCGGCGGGTAGCTGGGACCCGCTTCGGCGGCCTCGTCGTCGGGGCCGTTGGAGTACGCCAGCACGAACTCGGTGACCGGTTCGTTGGTCCGGCCGCGCAGCGTGCCCGCCGGGTCGTCCGGGGTGACGTCGCCAACGGTGTTGAGCTGGTAGGGGCCGCCGACCGCGGTGCCGCCGGTGATCACCGGGCGGATAACGCCGAGCGGGGCCAGCGTGACGCCGACCGGCAGGCCCTGGCGGTTGGCGGTGAACAAGATCTGGTCCTGGAAGGAGTTCCACGGCTCCTCGGCCGGGGAGGCGCCCAGGCCCGAGTAGTCGATGTCGCCGACGGAGAAGTCGGGCAGCAGCACCGGGTGCGAGAACTTGAACCGGAACGTCATGGTGTCGCCGACGTTGAGGCTGTTCATCTCGATGGTGAGGAAGCCGGGCCCGAAGGCGCCGTCGGTCTCGGTGTAGGTGCGCGGGTCCCAGCCGAACAGCCGGCCGTTGGCGTTGGCCTCACCGGTGTCCTGCAACGGGTTCGAGTCGTCGCCGTTGCGGTTGGCCGGGTCGCTGAGGGAGATGTTGAGGTCGAGGCCGGAGCCCGCGATGTTGGTGGCCTTGGTGCTGGTGGAGTTGCGCGGCCACTTCACCGCGCCGTTGGCGCCCCAGGTGATCGGCACCGCGGTGGTGCCTGCCGGGCAGACCGGCGGCTGTGCCTGTGCCGTGGGCGGGGCGAGGCCGCCACCGGCGATGGTCAGCCCGCCCACCAGCAGTGCCGGGGTGATGCCCGCCGCGACCCTGCTCCGCCAGCGTCTGTGCCGCCGGCTCTCACCAGTTGCCACCGAGAACCTCCCGTACGCTCGCGGCGCCACGGACAGCGCGCCGGCACGATCATCAGGGCTGGTCAACCGGACCTCTCCCGGAGAGCCCCTAACGGGTAACGCGTTCCCCTGGTCCGGTTACCGTGCCTTGCCGAATCCGATCCGTTACCAAGTTTCCGGCGCAATGAACAATATGGTCCACAATGGACTCAAACTGCCGCGATCGGATGAATCCGGTGGCGGGGAGGCCGAGTGCTCCCGGCACTCGGCGGCGGGCTGTGCTAACCCTGGCCACGCACAGCGAACGCTAATCACGACGAGCACACCGGGGAGATCACCGAATGCCGTCTGGCCGAGCCGGGGCGCGTCTGGCCCTGTTGACCTTCGGAGTGGCCACGCTCGTGTCGGCGCCCGCCGTGGCTTCGGCCGCGCCCGCCGACGAAGCCCTGGACCCTCCCGTCCTCTCCCCCGCCGCCCGGCCGGCCACCCAGGTGGTCGCGGCCGAGGCGCTGGCCAGGATCGCCGAGACCCAGCGCCGCCTGGCCGCGGTGGAGGCCGCGTTGACCAGGTTCGACCAGAGCGTGCGCGCCGGTGACCTCAAGGCCGCGCGGACCGCGCTCACCGGTGTCGAGCAGCTGTGCGCCGAACCGCAGCCCGACCCGTCCGCCGCCGGGGCCGCGCGCGGCTGGACCGGGGTGGTGGCCGCCTCCGCGGACCGGCTGCAGCGCGAGCACCTGCGCCGCCGCGCCGAGCTGTGCGCGGGCCTGCCCCAGTTGACCGAACGGTTGGCCGAGGCCCAGCTCCGGCAGCGGATGGACCGGGTCGCCGCCGCCCTGCCCACGCTGAGGTCGGGCAGCAGGGACGCCGAGTCGGTGCGCCAGCTCAAGACCCTGTTGACCAAGGCGGCAGGCGCGCGGCTGTCCCCGAAGAACCCGGCCTACGGGCCCGGCACCACCGCCGCGGTGCGCGGGTTCCAGGCCGACCGGGCGCTGCCGGTGACCGGCCGGGTGGACCGGCTGACCTGGCGGGAACTGCTGGTCGCCAACGGTGGCCTGCCCGTGCCCGCGGTCTTCGGCGGCCGCGAGCCCTCGGAGCGGGCGGCCACCGCGGTGCGCGTGGCGCTGAGCCAGCTCGGGCTGCCGTACGAGTGGGGCGCGGTGAAGCCGGGTGAGAGCTTCGACTGCTCCGGGCTGACCAGCTGGGCCTACCGGCAGGCTGGGGTGGCGCTGCCCCGGCACTCGACCGACCAGGCGGTGGGGCAGCCGGTGGACCGCGCGGACCTGCGGCCCGGTGACCTGATCGTGTGGCAGGGGCACGTGGCGATGTACGTGGACCGGGGCCGGATGATCGAGGCCGGTGACCCGGTGCGGCTGACCCCGCTGCGCACCAGCAACGTCGGCATGCCGTTCCTGGGGTTCTTCCGGCCAACGGCATAGCCCGCTTGTCCAGGTAGGCCATGGTGCGCTTAGCTGATCGACATGGCCGACTCCTCGTTCCTCCGCCACCTGTCGACCGAGGCACCGCACCTGCTGCCCTGGCACCGGGTGCCGCGCACGGCGGTCAGCGCCCCGCACGGCACCACGGTGCTGGCGGCGGTCTTCGACGGTGGCGTGGTGATGGCCGGTGACCGCAGGGCCACCGCGGGGCACCTGATCGCCCAGCGGGACCTGGAGAAGGTCCGCCAGGCCGACGAGCACTCGGTGGTCGCCTTCGCGGGCACCGTGGGCATCGCGGTCGAGCTGGTCCGGCTGTTCCAGGTCGAGCTGGAGCACTACGAGAAGATCGAGGGCGTCTCGCTGACCCTGGAGGGCAAGGCCAACCAGCTGAACTCTATGGTCAAGGGCAACTTCGGCCTGGCCCAGCAGGGGCTGGCGGTGGTGCCGCTGTACGCCGGGTTCGACGTGACCAGGGGCATCGGGCGAATCTTCACCTACGAGGTGATCGGCGGGCGCACCGAGGAGACCACCTACGCCGCGGTCGGGTCGGGGTCGGTGTTCGCCAACAGCGCGCTGAAGAAGCTGTTCCGGCCGGGCCTGTCCGAGCAGCAGGCGGTGCGGGCCTGTGTGGAGGCGCTCTACGACGCCGCCGACGAGGACACCGCCACCGGCGGCCCGGACCTGACCCGCGGCATCTTCCCGGTGGTCGCGGTGGTCACCGCCGAGGGCTTCCGCCGGTACACCGACGAGGAGGCCGCCACGGTGGGCCGCACGGTCGTGGCAGACCGCACCACCCGCCCCGGCGGCCCCACCGCGGTCTGACCGCCGCGGGTCATGACATGGCGGCTTCGAGGACCGGGATGAGCTGGGCCTCCTCGTAGTCGAGGTGGCGTTCGAGCTCGTCGGTGAGGCGCTCGACCTCGGCCAGGACCACCGCGGGGTCGGCCTCCTGGTTGTCCAGGGCCGCGCGCAGCTCGGTGGTCAGCTGCTCGATCCGGACGTGCTCGGCGCGCAGCCGTTCGATGGTGGGCGCGAACTCGGGGAACTTGTCCGTGAGGAACGGGAAGATCGCCATGTCCTCCCCGGTGTGGTGGTTGTGCAGCCCCGCGCACAGCGTCAGGCAGTTGATCCGCAGCTGCACCCCGAGCGTCCGTCCCGACTTGGCGAACTCGGTCCGGATCAGCTCCAGCTCCCGCCGGAACGCGTTGTGCACCAGCTTGAGCGCCTCACCAGGGGAGCCGGCGTTCGGCGGTCCCCCGGAGACGGCCTCCAGGATGACCACCGGAATCACCCTGGTGGTCTTGGCCTGGTACTCGGCCCAGCCGGCGTCGGCTTCCACGGCGCGGGCGAAGGCCTGGTCGCGGGCGTCCCCGGTGAGCACGGTGGCCTTGGCCTCGTAGGTGAACACGCCGTCCTCGACCGTCAGCAGCGGGTTGGCCACCAGGTTGTGGAACCAGTCCGGGTGCTTGGGCGAGCCACCGGCGCTGCCAATGATCATGTTGCGGCCGTCCCCGTCCGGGTAGTAGCCGACCGGGTTGGTGTGCGGCTGCCCGCTGCGGGCGCCGGTGGTGGTGATGAGCAGCAGCCGGGAACCCTCGAAATAGCCGCCGACGCGGCCGTTGTTGGCCCGGAACTCCTCGATGACCTGCTTGTTGAAATCCATTGTTCTCCATTCTTCGGGCATGACTGATCACCGCTCGTGATGACGAGCGGAAAGAAAAAGGGCAGCCGTCAGCGCGGCGGGTGGTACGGAATGCGCACGGCGGTCAGCGCGATCGGCGCAGCCGTCAGCGCTACTGGCACGTGCGGGAGCGGGCGAGCGTCAGCGCAGCTCAGCGAGCTGGTGGCGCGCGAAAGCGACGGGAGAAGACACCGTCAGGAGAAGAACAACTGGGCGGCGGGCCTCTGGCCCACCCTGGCCTCACGCGGAGGCCGGGAACCCAACTCGGTAGTGGCTCAAGGCCGACCCGGCAGTCACGGGGATGACCTTAACCGGATAAACGCTATCCAGGCAACCGGGTGTGCGCCGGCGCGCATTTTTTCCGGTGCCGGAGCTGCCGGAAGGCCAGCAGGGCGAGCAACGCCAGGAACACCACCGCCATGTGCCCGTCGGGACGCGGGCGGAGGGGATCGGGCGGCAGCATCTCCTGGCCGAAGCCCAGCACGCAGAACACCGCGGCGCACACCGCGAACACGGTCAGCTGACGGTCGGTCAGGCCGGCCACGCGCTGGGGCGTGAGCTTGTCCAGGCCCAGCGTGAGCAGGTCGCGGAAGCGGCGGTCGGCGGCCATCGACCACACCCAGAGCACCAGTCCGGCGACCGGCAGCACGATGAGGTCGGCCAGCAGCCGCGGCGGCAGCGGGCCCGGCCCGGCCAGCAGGTTGCCGAGTCCGGCCACGGCCCCGCTGATCAGTCCCAGCGGCAGCAGCGCCCAGAGCCAGCGGCCGAGGAACTTGGCGAGGAGGACCCGTTTGCGCGGCCCCTGGCGCACCGGTGGGACCGCGGGCGCCTGGATCAGCGGGAGCGGCGGCTCCAGCGCGGGCTGGTTCAGGTAGAAGTGCACGCCGCCCTGGATCATCCCGGCCTGCACCGAGTTGCCGGCCACCGGTCCGTTGACCGTGTTCGAGCTCGGCGGAACCTGCTCAGTCATCATGCCCCCTGGCGTGAAGGGCTCATCGTAGAGTCAGTCCAGCGAGAAGACGTACGCGTCGTCGTGCACCCGTTTCACGGTCACGTTCAGCTCCCCCAGCTCCGCGGACTGGGCCCGCCGGAACGCCGGGTTGTTGCGCGGCCGGTTGTGCACCACCACCGTGCGCACCCCTAGCTGCCGCAGGTGCGCGACGCTCTCCCGGTCCGGGAAGTTCTTGGTCTTCTTGCGCAGCTCGTCGGTGATCCTGGGCAGGAAACCGCTGCCGCCGTTGGCCAGCACTGGGAAGCCGTCGGTGGAGAAGAACATGGTCTGCTGGTCCTCGATCTGCTCCGAGGGCAGGATCAGCGCCGGGGAGCGCAATGTGCTCATCGCGACGGGGGCGGCAGGCACCTCGGGGTGGGCGGTGCGGTTGGCGCCTTCGCCCAGCACCAGCAGGGCGGGCAGCACCAGGGCCACGGCGAGCAGCGGCCGGGAACGCCGGGTCTGGGCGGCACGCTCGGCGAGGTGGGTGACGCCGCCGGCGGCGAGCAGGCCGAGCAGCAGGGTGGTCCACAGCACCAGGCGGCTGGGGGTGCGGATGGCGTCCCAGGCCGGCAGGTAGTGGTAGAGCAGCAGATACGTGTACTCGCCGTCGCCGATCACCTTGGTGCCCAAGGCCAGCACCACCGAGACCGCGGTGCCGACGGCGAGCCAGAAACGGACTTTGCGGGACCAGGCCGAGACCAGCAGGCCGAAGACGGCCAGGGTGATCAGGACGATGCCGACCAGCAGGGTCATCTCGGCGGGGGCGGCCAGGTCGGCGCGGCCGCGTTCGCTGACCTCACCCCAGATCGCGGACTCGCCGGGGGCCAGGAAGAAGCCGTACCAGGGCGGGCTGTGCACGTCGACGTCCCACAGGCTGCGGCGGGCGTCCGGGTTGGCTGCCAGGACTCGCAGGTAGGGCAGGCCCATCAGGACCGAGACGGCGGCGAAGGCCAGGCCGCCTGCCAGGTCCGCGCCGAGCAGGCGGCGGGGGAAGGGCGGGCGGCCGGTGGTGAGCCAGCGGATCGCGGAGACCAGGACCACACCGGCGAGCACGTAGGCGAAGGGCAGGCCGACGCCGAAGCCCAGGGTCAGCTGCCAGGCCGCGACCAGCCAGCCGGCCAGTGCCCAGCCGGGGCGGGCGCGGCCGGTCTGGTAGCCCTCGCGCAGGCTGAAACCGTGGCCGCGGGCCAGCATGGCCAGGGCCAGCACGATACCGCCGGTGGACAGGATGTTCAGGTGGCCGCCGTGCGCCAGCCGCCACGGCGCGAAGGCGAAGGCGAAACCCGCCACCGCGGCGCCTTGCCAGCTCGCGCCCAGCTGCCTGGCCAGCGCGTACCCGCCGGCGCAGGCCAGCGCGTAGGCGAAGATGTACAGCAGGTTGTACCGGATCAGCGCGGCCTCCGGGCCTTCGCCGATCAGACCGGCCGGGGCGTAGCCGAGCAGGCTGTCGCTGAAGGCCAGCGCGTCCTTGGCCGGGAAGAACGCGTTGGTCTGCCACAGGTTGCCGGGGTCGGTGAGCAGCGCGTGGCCGTTCCAGGCGACCTGCCAGGCCTGCAGCAGCGGGTCAGCGGTGTCCTGCGGGATGGTGGTGCTCAGCCCGGCCAGCGTCGGCCAGGTCATCACCATCGCGACGACCAGGGCGAAGGCGCTGGCCAGCACCGGTTCGGCGGTCAGCCAGCCGCGCAGCCGGGCTGCGAAAACCGCCCCCGAGGTGGCCTGGGGGCGGTCTGCCAGCGCGGTCGTGGACCGTTCGTATTTGTTCACCACCGTGAAATACGCTCCGGATTGCCGTGAGGTTGCCTAGGCGGACCCGGCAGCCTACTGATCTCACATCACGGAGTTGAGACGAGTGGCGAACCGGCGGCGGTAGGCGTCCAGCACCACCGCGACGATGATCACCCCGCCGGTGATCATGGTGCGCTGGAAGTCGGAGACGCCCAGCAGGATCAGGCCGTTGCTGAGCACGCCGAGCAGGCAGGCGCCGAGCAGGGTGCCGATCATCGAGCCGCGGCCGCCGGTGAGGCTGGCCCCGCCGATGACCACCGCGGCGATCGCGTTGAGCTCGTAGCCGGTGCCCAGGATCGGGCTGGCGATGTTGAGCCGGGCCATGTAGACCACCGCGGCGATGCCCACGCAGACCCCGGCGATGACGAACACGCTGACCTTGATCCACCCGGTGCGGTGCCCGGCCAGCCGGACCGCCTCCTCGTTGGTGCCGACCGCGTACACCAGCCGCCCGTACACGGTGCGGCTCAACACGAACCAGCCCAGCGCGACCAGTGCCAGCGCCACCACGAACACCGCGGGCAGGCCGAGGAAGGTGGCGGTGCCGAACAGGGTCAGCTCGCGCGGCAGGTTGTAGATGGTCTGCGCGCCGGTGTACTCCTGGGCCGCGCCGCGGGCGACGTAGAGCATGCCCAGGGTGACGATGAAGGCGGGCACCTTCCAGCGTTCGGTGACGGCGCCGTTGACCAGTCCGCACAGCGCGCCGACCAGCACCGCGGCCAGCACGCCCAGCAGCAGCCCGGTGCCGGGACCGAGCGCGTCCCAGGTCATCAGGCTGCCCGAGACCACCGCGCACAGCGCCAGCACCGACCCGACCGACAGGTCGATGCCGCCGACCAGCACCACGAAGGTCATGCCGACGGCGAGGATGGTGTTGAGGGTGATCTGGGTCATGATGTTGCGGATGTTCTGACCGGTGCCGAACTGCGGGGCGAAGACCAGGAACACCACGACCAGCAGCAGCAGCGCCACGCCGATCCCGGCCTCGCCGAGCACCTGGCCCAGCACCCGGTTGCGCGATCGTGGCGGCGCGGGCGCCTCCGTGGTCAGCAGGTCGGTCATCGACTCGGCCCGTCCTCTTCTTCGGTGGTGGTCAGGTAGCCCGAGTAGGCCAGGGCCAGGATCTTCTCCGGGTCGAACTCCGCGCGGGTCAGCTCCCCGGCCAGCCGGCCGCGGGAGAGCACCAGGATCCGGTCGCAGATGCCCATCAGCTCGGGCAGGTCGGAGGAGACCACCAGCACGCCCTTGCCGCCGTCGGCGAGCTCCAGCAGCAGCCGGTGGATCTCGTAGCGGGCGCCCACGTCCACGCCCCTGGTGGGTTCGTCCACGATGAGCACGCCCGGGTCGGCCAGCAGCCACCGCCCTAAGAGGACTTTCTGCTGGTTGCCGCCGGAGAGCGCGCGCACCGCCTGCCGGACGCCGGAGGTGCGCACGCCGAGCCGCCCGACGAGGGTGGCGGCCACCTCGTCCTCGACCTTCCGGTTGCGCAGCCCCCAGTGCGAGACCAGCGGCAGCGCGGCCAGCGAGGTGTTCGCGGCCACTGTCATGTCCAGCAGCAGGCCCTGGTCCTTGCGGTCCTCACCCAGCATGCCTAGTCCATTGTGGACGGAGCGGACCGGGCGGCCGTTCGGGATCGGCTTGCCGCACACCAGCACCCGGCCACCGGCCCGGCGGTCGGCGCCGTAGAGCGCGCGGACCGCCTCGGTGCGGCCGGAGCCGACCAGCCCGGCCAGGCCGACCACCTCGCCGGCGTGCACGACGAGGTCCAGCTCCCCGGTCCCGCCGTAGACCCGCAGCGACTCCGCGCGCAGCAGCTCAGCGCCGCGGGCGCGGGCGGCGTCCTCGCGGGCCGGGAACTCCTGGTCCAGGTCCCTGCCCACCATCAGGCGCACCAGGTCGGCCGCCTCCGTCCCGGCGGCGAGCTGGCTGGCCACGCTCTTGCCGTTGCGCAGCACGGTGATCCGGTCCGCGATGGCCAGCACCTCGGCCAGGTGGTGGGAGATGAACACGATCGCGGCGCCCGCCGCGGCCAGCTCGCGCAGGATGGCCAGCAGCCGGGCGGACTCCGCGCCGGTGAGCGCCGCGGTGGGCTCGTCGAGCACCAGCAGCCTGCTGTCAGCGGCCAGCGCGCGGGCGATCTCCACCAGCTGCCTTGCGGCCAGGCCGAGGCGGCCGACCGGGGTGCGCGGGTCGACCGAGAGGCCGACCCGCGCCAGCAGCTCGACGGCGTCCTGGCGGATCTTCTTCTTGTCCACCAGGCCGAACCGCCGGGGCAGGTGCTCGAAGAACAGGTTCTCCGCGACCGACAGCTCGGGCAGCAGCGCCAGTTCCTGGTGCACCACCCTGATCCCGGCGCGCAGCGCGTCGGCCGGGCCTGCCGGGGCGTGCGGGGCGCCGTCGAAGGTCATCTCGCCCTCGTCCGGCTGGTCCATGCCGGAGAGGCACCGGACCACGGTGGACTTGCCCGCGCCGTTCTCCCCCACCAGGGCGTGGATCTCGCCCGGCGCGACCTCGAGGTCGACACCGGACAGCGCGATCACCCCGGGGTAGCGTTTGCCGAGTCCGGACAGGCGCAGCAGCGGTTCCCGCACGAGCACCCGGTCCGCCTCAGCCCGCGGAGGACTTGGTCTTGACCTCGACCGGGGTCTTCTGCCAGCCGGTGACCTTCTCGCCCTTGACCATGCGGATGGCCTGGTCGATGCCGCGGGCGGCCTGCGAGGTGGCGTGCTGCTCCACGGTGGCCACCACGGAACCGTTCTGCAGCAACGGCTTGATCGCCGGGATGTTGTCGAAGGAGGCGACCTTCACCTTGCCGCCGAGCCCGGCCTCCTCGATCGCCTTGACCGCGCCGAGTGCCATGCTGTCGTTGGCCGCGAGCACGCCCTTGACGTCGGCGTTGGCGGTGAGCAGCGCGCCGAGCACCGAGTGCGCCTGGTCGGTCTCCCAGTTGGCGGTGCGGGAGGCGGCCAGCACCAGCTGGTGCTCCTGGATGGCGTCCTTGAAGCCCTTGACCCGCAGCTCGCCGTTGGCCGCGCCGGGGATGCCCTCCAGGATGATCACCTTGCTGCGCGGGCCGAGCACCTTGGCCAGCTCGACCCCGGCCAGCCGGGCGCCCTCGCGGTTGTCCGGCCCGACGAAGGGCACGTCCAGGTTGGCCTGGCGCAGCGCGCCCGCCTCCAGCTCGACGTCGATGTTGACCACCTTGATACCGGCGTCCACGGCCTTCTTGACCGAGGCGATCAGCGCGGTGGAGTCGGCGGGGGCGAGCACGATCGCGTCCACCTTCTGCGTGACGCACTTCTCGACCTCGGCGACCTGACCGTCCACATCGGTCTCGTTCGGGATGCCGCTGGCGGTCAGCTTGATGCCGCCCTGGCCGGCGACGTAGTCCTCGGCGCCCTTCTTCATGTTCTTGAAGAACTCGTTCGCCAGGGACTTCATCACCAGGCAGATCTTGGGGTCACCACTGGACGGGGGCACGGTCAGCCCGTTGCCCTCCTGGCCGCAGGCGGCCGCGGTCAGGGCGATGGCGGCCGCGGCGGCGACGACAGAGGATTTCCTCGGCACGGACGAACTCCTTGGGGGGGCTTCGCGAATGATGGCTGGTTGTCAGCGCTCGGCGGAGTGGGGCAGGGGGATGGCAACCGGTGGCGCGGGGGCCGAGCAGCCGCCGCCGGCGGGGTCAGGGCAGCCGCAGGAGCCGCGGCGCAGCAGGGAGGTGGGCAGCACGATCCGTTTGCCTGCCGGGTTCTCCGCGTCCAGCAGCAGTTTCACCGCGGTCTGGCTGAGCGCGGCCAGCGGCTGGCTGACCGTGGTGAGCGCGGGCACCGGGTAGGCCGAGCCCGCGATACCGTCGAAGGAGGCGATGGCGATGTCCTCCGGCACCCGCAGTCCCAGCTCCAGCACCGCCCGCAGCACCCCGACGGCCTGTTCGTCGCTGGTGACGAAGATGGCGTCCGGGCGCTGCGCCGAGGTCAGGCCGGTGAGCAGCTCGGTGGCCGCGGTGTAGGCCGACATCCGGCCAAAAGGCGTGTGCAGCAAGGGAAGCGCGTCCGGATCGACCTCGGCCGCGATCAGCGCGGACCGCCAGCCCAGCACCCGGTCGTCGGTGGGTGAGGCGCAGTGCGGCCCGGCCACGCAGGCGATCCGCCGCCGCCCGTGCGACAGCAGGTGCTCCACCGCCATCCGCGAGCCGCCGATGTGGTCGGCGACCACGGTGCCCGCGGCCAGCCGGGGCAGCTCCCGGTCGACCAGCACGCACCGCACCCCTGAGGACACCAGGTCCTCGACGCACTGGGTGGGCGCGCAGGCCGGGATCAGCATCAACCCGTCGATCTTGCGGTCCAGCAGGGTGCGCACCTGCTCCGCCTCCCGGTCGGGGTCCTCCCGGGAGTTGGCCAGCAACAGCGAGTGCCCCGCGGCGAAGGTGTCCTCGGCGATCTGGGCGGCCAGCTCGGCGAAGAACGGGTTGGCGTTGTCCGGCACCAGCAGGCCCAGCGTCCGGGTCCGGCTGGTGCGCAGCGAGCGGGCGACCGCGTTGGGCCGGTAGCCCAGCTCCTCGATCGCGGCCAGCACCCGGTCCCGGGTGGCGGGCGCGACGTTGCGGGGACCGGCGTTGAGCACGTAGCTGACCACCGACTCCGAAGTGCCGGCAAGCCGCGCGACATCGCGCCGAGTAACCACGAACCGCTCTTTCAACTCGTGTTGATGACGCCGGAACGAGATCACGGATTGGTGTCGGAGCGCAACCCGCCTGATTCGAAACCCTACGACCGGACGGTATGGCCAACGCTCGCGGGGGCCTATTCCGGTAATGGGCCAGCTCGGAATCGCGTTGCGCCCCCCTGCCGCACCTCTTAGCGTGGCCGGATGCCCGCCAACCTCCTCGCGCTCGGCTTCGACGCCAAGGACCCCGCCGGTCTCGCCCGCTTCTGGGCCGGCGTCCTGGGCTGGGAGACCGCGCCGGACGCCCTCGGCGGCATCGCGCTGCTGCCCAGCGACGACACCGGCTTCCGGATCCGGTTCCTGCCGACCGAGGCGGACAAGCTCGGCCCGAACCAGACGCACTTCGACCTGACCAGCACCTCCGCCGAGGACCAGCAGGCCACGGTCGCGCGGGCGCTGGAGCTCGGCGGCCGGCACATCGACATCGGCCAGCGCCCGGAAGAGGGCCACATCGTGCTGGCCGACCCCGAGGGCAACGAGTTCTGCGTGATCGAGCCGGGCAACAACTTCCTGGCCGACTGCGGGTTCATCGGCGCGCTGTCCTCCGACGGCACCCAGGAGGTCGGCTACTTCTGGAGCGAGGCGCTGGGCTGGCCGCTGGTCTGGGACCAGGACCAGGAGACCGCGATCCGCTCGCCGCACGGGGGGCCCAAGATCACCTGGGGCGGGCCGCCGGTGGCGCCGAAGCTGGGCAAGAACCGGCTGCGCTTCGACCTCACGCCGCCGGTGGACAGCGACCTGGCCACCGAGGTGGCGCGGCTGGTCTCGTTGGGGGCCCAGCGGATCGACCTCGGCCAAGGCGAAGTGGACTGGGTGCCGATGGCCGACCCGGACGGCAACGAGTTCTGCGTGCACCCGGCCTGACGGCCCGGACCACCGCGCGGTCCGGGCCGTCGGCACCGGCTGGACGCTTACGCGGCCGCCAGTTCCCGGTCGTACACCGTGGACTCGATGCTCGACGGGCTGAAGCCGCCCGCGAACAGCTGGTTCACCCGCGCCGCCTCCTGGGCGTTCGGGTTGGGGTTGCGGCAGCTGGTGCCCGCGCTGCCGCCGGACATCAGCTGCGAGCACACGCCGTTGTAGTTGTCCGGCAGGCCGAGGATGTGCCCGATCTCGTGCGCCATGATGCGCAGCGCGTAGTGCCCGGCGTTGACGTCGTTGCGGTCGATGTAGACCAGGCCGCGGCCCAGGCCCTGCGGGTAGGCGCGGCTGCCGCCGCCGGTGGTGACCCGGATGGTCATGGTGGCCGCGCCGCCGGAGACCAGGCGGACGTTGGGCACGCGCTGGTTCCAGATCTGGGCCGCCTGGTCCGCGGTGCCCCGGTACTCACCGGCGCCGCTGGCGTTGTAGTAGACGGTGCGGGCCTGCGGGGCGGCGATCGCCGAGGGGGTCAGGCCGATCAGCGTGATCAGGGACAGCAGGGTGGCTGCCAGGATTCCGAGTACGCGTTTGGCTGTCATCTGGGCTCCTTGCTGGCAGGGGGTCGCAAGAAGTCGCGCTATCTGGGCAGGGATGCAGTCGATTGCGCGATCAATTCAATTTAAGTCGCGCCGCTAGTTCGGTGGATATCAGACTTTGGTATCAGGCCTGGTGATGACTCATCGCGTCGGCCAGGTGCCGGGCCAGACGGGCGGCCTGGTCGCGGTCCAGGACCAGGGTCCAGGAGTCCGCGGGCAGGGTGGCGGTGAGCGTGGTGTCACCCGCCGGACCCGGGCTCAGGGACAGACAGCCCTGGACGCACGGGGTGTTGGTGCGCAGCGACTTGGCCAGTGTCCGCGCGGCCTGCGGGGACAGCGCGAAGTCGTACTGCTGGGTGCAGCCCAGGCGCAGGTGCAGGCCGGCGGGGGTGTGTGCCAGCTGACTCACGCAGGTGCCCCGGCTGTCCTGAGCGGTCCAGGTCCGGTAGAAGGCGGGCAGGTGCCAGGTGCGCATCAAGCACAGTATTCGGGTAGGACTGTCCCGATGCGACCCGGAGGTGCCGTGCACGTCTACTCGATCCCGCTGCGCACCCGGTTCCGCGGCATCACCGTCCGAGAAGGGCTGCTGCTGCCCGGACCGGCGGGCTGGGGCGAGTTCTGCCCGTTCGAGGACTACGACGACGAGGTCTCCGCCCGCTGGCTGGCCACCGCGGTGGAGGCCGCCGAGCTGGGCTGGCCGGAGCCGGTGCGGGAGCGGATCCCAGTGAACTGCACGGTGCCGGTGGTCTCCGCCGAGCGGGCCTTCCGGCTGGTGCGCGAGTCCGGTTGCGGCACGGCCAAGGTCAAGGTGGCCGACCACCCGGACTCGCTGGCCGAGGACCTGGAGCGGCTGGCCGCGGTGCGGGACGCGCTGGGGCCGGGCGGGGCGGTCCGGGTGGATGCCAACGCGGTGTGGGACGTGGACACCGCGGTGCGCTGGATCAAGCGGATGGCCGTGGCGGCCGGTGGGCTGGAGTACGTGGAGCAGCCCTGCCGGACCGTCGAGGAGCTGGCCCAGGTGCGGCGGCGGGTGGACGTGCGGATCGCGGCGGACGAGTCGATCCGGCGGGCCGCCGACCCGCTGCGCGCCGGCGTGCGGGAGGCCGCGGACATCGCGGTGATCAAGTGCACGCCGCTGGGCGGGGTGCGGCAGGCGCTGCGGGTGGCCGAGGCGACCGGGCTGCCCTGCGTGGTGTCCTCGGCGCTGGAGAGCAGCGTCGGGCTGGCCGCGCAGCTGGCGCTGGCCGGTGCGCTGCCGGAGCTGGAGTTCGCCTGCGGACTGGGCACCCTCTCGCTGTTCACCGGCGACGTGACCAGGGAGTCGCTGCGGCCGGTGGACGGTTACCTGCCGGTGCCGCGCGCCGCGCCGCGGCCGGATCCGGACCTGCTGGCCGAGCACGCCGCGCCGCCGGAGCGGGCCGAGCACTGGAGAAAGCGGTACGAGCGGGTGCTGGCCGTCCTGAACCGGACACGCTGAGGTACCGAAACGGCCAAGACCGGGGTGTCGATGGGTGCCCCGACCGATTGTGTCCGTTTACGATCGCCTCGTGTTCGCTGACGAGCGCCGACAGGTGATCCTGGAGCTGGTTCGCTCCAACGGCGCTGTCTCGTTGCGCGAGCTGGCCCGGATCGTGAAGACCAGTGAGGTCACCGTCCGCAGGGACCTGCGCCAGCTGGAGGGCGAGGGCCTGCTGACCCGGCGGCACGGCGGCGCGGTGGCCACCGACCGCCCGGCCTATGAGCCCACGCACACCGAGAAGACCCACGTGGCCAGCGACGAGAAGGCCGCCATCGCCGACCTGGCCGCCGAGCTGGTCGCGCCGGGCGATGCCATCGTGCTCGGCGCGGGCACCACCACCCAGGCGCTGGCCCGCCGCCTGTCCCGGCTGGCCGAGCTGACCGTGCTGACCAACTCGCTGCTGGTGGCGCAGGCGCTGGCGCGTTCCAGGGGCATCGAGGTGATCATGCCGGGTGGCACCCTGCGCGGCTCGATCTTCGCGCTGGTCGGCACCGCCGCCGAGCAGGGCCTGGCCGGGCTGCGGGTGCAGCGCGCCTTCCTCTCCGGCAACGGGCTCACCGCCGCGCGCGGCCTGTCCACCCCCAACGTCTCGGTCGCCGGCACCGACCGGGCCATGGCCTCGGCGGCCGACGAGATCGTGGTGCTCGCCGACCACACCAAGATCGGCGTGGACACCATGGTGCAGACCGTGCCGCCGGAGTCGATCACCCACCTGGTCACCGACGGGGCCGCGGACGCCGCCGAACTGGCCGCCCTGCGCTCGCTCGGCGTTCAGGTGCACGTCACCGGTACAGAAACCACATAGTTATGCGATTGCCGACGGAAACCGATCAATTTCGTTCATAGTGACCACCGACCCAGGGGCAACTGGCGATTTACCGCCCAGTCCATGATCCACAAAGGAGTGGACAATGACTGCTTTGCAGGTTCGATCCCTCAAGTCCAGCGCGGTGCTCGTTGCGGCGGCCGCACTTGTGCTGGCCGGCTGCGCGAACCCGGAGAACTCCGGCAACCCCGGCACGACCGGCGGCGGCGGTGAGCAGGTGACGAAGTCGGCCCAGCCGGAGGGCGGGAGCACCTGCAAGATCGAGGCCTACGGCACACCGAAGATCGACCTCAAGGACGCGGTCGTCGGCTTCTCCCAGTCGGAGAAGGAGGCCAACCCGTTCCGCATCGCCGAAACCGCCTCCATCAAGGCCGAGGCCGAAAAGGTCGGCGTCAAGCGGATGCTGACCACCAACGCCAACTCCGACCTCGGCAAGCAGATCTCCGACATCCAGTCCATGCTCGCCCAGGGCGCGCAGCTGCTGATCGTGGCCCCGCTGAACTCCGACGGCCTGGAGCCCGCCCTGCGCGCCGCGCGGGAGAAGAAGGTCCCGGTGCTCACCGTGGACCGCAAGCTCAACGCGGCCAAGCCGTGCGTGGACTACCTGGCCTTCATCGGCTCGGACTTCGTCGACCAGGGCAAGCGCGCCGGTGAGTCGATGATCAAAGTGACCGGCGGCAGCGCCAAGGTGGCCATCCTGCTCGGCTCCTCCGGCAACAACGTCACCACCGACCGCACCAACGGCTTCAAGGACGCCATCAAGGGCACCCCCGGCGTCACCGTGGTGGCCGAGCAGACCGGCGACTTCTCCAGGGAGAAGGGCCAGACCGTGGCCGAGCAGCTGCTGCAGTCCAAGCCGGAGATCAACGCGATCTACGCGGAGAACGACGAGATGGCCATGGGCGCGATCAACGCGATCCGGGCGGCCGGCAAGAAGCCGGGCACGGACGTCAAGGTGGTCTCGGTGGACGGCACCAGGGACGCGGTGCAGGCCATCGTGGACGGCAACATCAACGCCGTGATCGAGTCCAACCCGCGGTTCGGCCCGCTGGCCTTCGCCACCATGCAGAAGTTCCTGGCCGGTGAGGCGATCCCGGAGAAGATCATCATCTCGGACAAGGCCTACGACGCGGCCAACGCCAAGGCAGAGGTCAACGGTGCCTACTGAGGCCGTGCCCGGTCTGACCCCGGCCGTCTTGACGGCGGCCGGGGTGGGCAAGCACTTCGCCGGTGTGCACGCACTGCGCGAGGTGGACTTCACCCTGCGCGCCGGCCAGGTGCACGCGCTGGTCGGCGAGAACGGCGCGGGCAAGTCCACCCTGATCAAGGTGCTCACCGGGGTGTACCGCCCGGACGGCGGCGAGATCCGCTTCCTCGGCGAGCCGGTCAGCTTCGACCGGCCCGCCGCGGCCCAGGAGGCCGGCATCTCCACGGTGTACCAGGAGGTCAACCTGGTCCCGTCGATGTCGGTGGCGCACAACCTGTTCCTCGGCCGGGAGCCGCGCGGCCGCTTCGGCACGGTGGACTTCGGGCGGATGCGCCGGGAGTCGGCGAAGTTGCTGGCGGAGCTGGGCATCCCGGTGGACCCGCGCCGGGAGCTGAGCTCGCTCGGCCTCGGCGTGCAGCAGATGGTGGCCATCGCGCGCGCGGTGCAGACCGAGGCGCGCGTGGTGATCATGGACGAGCCGACCTCCTCGCTGGAGCCGCGCGAGGTGGAGACCCTCTTCCAGGTGGTGCGCAGGCTGCACCAGCGCGAGGTGTCGGTGGTCTACGTCAGCCACCGGATGGAGGAGCTCTACACCATCTGCGACTCGGTCACCGTGCTGCGCGACGGCCGCACCGTCCACAGTGGACCAATGAGCGAGGTGAGCAGGCTGGAGCTGGTCGCGCTCATGCTGGGCCGCGAGGTGGCGCAGGTGCGCAGCGAGGGCACCACCGCCTTCTCCGACAGCCACACCGGCGGCGACGACTCGCGGCAGCCGGTGTTGCGCGCCAAGGGTTTGCGCAAGCGCGCGGTGCTCACCGGGGTGGACCTGAGCGTGCAGCCAGGGGAGGTGGTCGGCCTCGGCGGACTGCTCGGCTCCGGCCGCACCGAGACGGTCACCGCGCTGGCCGGGCTGCTCACCCTGGACGGCGGCGAGATCAGCGTGGCGGGCAAACCGCTCAAGGGCGGGTCCACCGCGGCGGCGATCCGCGCGGGCATGGTGCTGGTGCCGGAGGACCGCAAGGCCGAAGGCATCATCCCGCACCTGTCTGTGCGGGAGAACATCGTGCTGGCCGCGCTGCCCCGGCTGTCCAAGGCCGGGATCACCTCGCGCGCCCGGCAGGACAAGGTCGTCGACATCTTCATGAAACGCCTGCGCATCAAGGCTTCCAGCCCTGAGCAGCGGGTCAGCGAGCTCTCCGGCGGCAACCAGCAGAAGGTGATGCTGGCCCGCTGGCTGGCGGTGGAGCCCAAGGTGCTGCTGCTGGACGAGCCGACCCGCGGCATCGACGTGGGCGCCAAGGCCGAGGTGCAGGCGCTGATCGAGGAGCTGGCCGAGCAGGGCCTGGCCATCGTGATGGTCTCCAGCGAGCTGGACGAGCTGGTCGCCGGCGCGGATCGGGTGGTCGTGCTGCGCGAGGGCGGATCAGTGGCCGAGCTGCGCGGCGACGAGGTCACCGCCGACGGTGTGCTCAACGCGCTCGCCGAGGCCAGAGAGGACAGCGCATGACAACCGCGACGGCCCCGGCGGCCGCCCCCGGCCGGGCCAGGGCCCTCGGCCTGGTCCGCGACTACGGCGTGTACTTCGCGCTGGGCCTGCTGTTCCTGGTGAACCTGGTGGTCACCGACAACTTCCTCACCGCGGACAACCTGCGCACCCAGGCCGTGCAGATGGTGCCGACCCTGGTGGTCGCCCTCGGCATGGCGCTGGTGATCGGCACCAAGGGCGTGGACCTGTCGGTCGGCTCGGTCATGGCCATCACCAGCGCGCTGCTGCCGCTGTACCTGGGCTACGGCGCCGGGCTGTCGGCAGGCGTGTGCCTGCTGGCGGGCGCGGCGGCCGGGCTGCTCAGCGGCTACCTGGTCGCTTTTGTCGGCGTGCAGCCGATCGTGGCCACGTTGGCGCTGCTGGTCGGTGGGCGCGGGCTGGCGCTGGTGCTGGCCGGCGGGCAGCTCAAGGACATCCGCAACCCGCAGCTGCGCGAGCTGGGCGCGGGTTCGGTGCTGGGCATCCCGTACACGGTGCTGATCGCCGCGGTGCTCGCGGTGCTGGTCGGCCTGCTGGTCTCCCGGACCACGTTCGGGCGGCAGGTGGTGGCGATCGGCGGCAACCCCAAGGCGGCCCAGTTCGCCGGGCTGCCGGTCAAGCGGGTGCTGGTCGCGGTGTACGTGGTCAGCGGCATGCTGGCCGCGATCGCCGGAGTGCTGGCCACCGCGCGGCTCTCGGCCAGTGACCCGTCCCGGCTGGGCGAGCTGATCGAGCTGGCCGCGATCACCGCGGTGGTGGTCGGCGGCACCCCGCTCACCGGCGGCCGGGTGCGCATCCTGGGCACGGTCGCGGGCGCGGCGCTGATGCAGCTGATCGTGGCCACCCTGATCAAGAACGATGTGCCCGCCTCGCTGGCGCAGATGGCCCAGGCACTGATCATCGCGGCCGCGGTGCTGGTGCAGCGAGAAGGGAACGGTTCCCGATGACTCCCGAAGGCCCGCTTGCGGGGCCGAGCATCAAGACCGCCCCCGCGACCGCCCCACCCGCCGAGGCTGCCCGCCGCGGCGAGCAGGCCGCCCGGATCGTCCAGCGCCACGGCGCCCTGATCGTGCTGGCGGTGCTGCTGGCGGTCGGCGGCGCGACCTTCGACACCTTCCTCACCGCCTACAACCTGGGCAACCTGGCCGTGCAGGCCAGCTTCCTGGCGGTGATCGCCCTCGGTATGACGATGGTGATCATCACCGGCGGCATCGACCTGTCGGTCGGCTCGGTCTACGCGCTGGCCGGGGTGCTGGCGGCTTATGGCGCAAGGGAATGGGGCCTGGCGGGCGCGCTGCTGCTGCCACTGGCGGTCAGCGGCACCATCGGTCTCGCCCAGGGTTTGCTGGTGGGCAAGGCGAAGATGGCCCCGTTCATCGTCACCCTTGGCGGCCTGCTCTTCGCCCGCGGCCTGCTGCAGTTCCTCACCGAGGAGGGCAGCCAGACCTATCTGGTGCCGCAGACCGAGACCGCGTTCCTGGAGCTCGGCCAGGGCAGGCTGTTCGGCATCGGCTTCCCGGTGCTGATCGCGCTGGCGCTGTTCCTCATCGGCGGCCTGGTGTTGCAGCGCACCCGCTTCGGCATGCGGCTGTTCGCCATCGGCGGCAGCGAGGACGCCTCCTCGCTGATGGGCCTGCCGGTGGCCCGCACCAAGGTCAGCGTCTACGTCATCTCCGGCCTGTTGGCCGGCTTGGCGGGCACGCTGAACGCGGCGCAGCTCGGTTCCGGCGTCACCGTGATCGGCGTGGGCCTGGAACTGGAGGCCATCGCCGCGGTGGTCATCGGCGGCACCCTGCTCACCGGCGGCGTGGGCTCGGTGAGCGGCACGCTGGCCGGGGTGGCGCTGCTGTACGTGATCCGGGACGTGATCAACCAGGTCGGCGGCTTCGACTCCAGCATGCAGGCCGTGGTCAACGGCGCGTTCCTGGTGGTCGTGGTGGTCATGCAGACCCTGCTGTCCCGGGCCAGACGCAGGTAGCGCAAGCACTTCCCGAACGGCCCGAGCCCCCCGGTTCGGGCCGTTCGCCGTTGTACGGCCCCAATCTCGGGCTACCCTCCGCGCCGTGGAGGAGACCCCGGTTCCGGTGGCGGACATGACGATCAGCGTGCGCAGCCGCCGCGACGTCGTGATCGTCGATCCGGAGCGGTTCCTGGCCGCCGCCCGGCAGGGCTGCCGGGACCTGTACCCGGAGGCCACCGAGGCCGAGGCCGACGCGCAGGTCGCGGGCGTCCGCGACGCGGTGTTCCTGTTGCTCGACCGCGACGGACAACTCGCCCCCTGGGACCGGAGCGCCGGACCCGAGCACGGCCCCCGCCCAGACGGGCTCGCAGCCGCGGGCTTCAACCAAGCCATCGTGCTCAACGAGGGCCACGGGTTCGCAGTTACCCAGAAAAGGGGACGTGGCAGACGAGTGACAGCGACTGCCATGTCATCGATTGCGTGCTGGATGCGTGTTGCATGATGCCGAGTTTAGGATTTTCCAGCTGAAGAAACCTTCAGGTAACGCTTGTCATATCGGGTATGCGCGTATACCAATCAGTAGCCGTCCAGACCGGTTTTGGCCAGCTCAGCGCAACTTTGGTCTCACCATACGGACGTTTCGACAACCAAAGGTCCAGAGCCGCCAAATGGCCTAATTGTTCTGGCGTTCGGCTCAGTTCTTGCGTCAAAAGTGCAGGTCAGCTCGCAGTTCTTGCGCTGTCAAGGGCCTTTAGGGCGGATCTCGGCGCGATTCTTGACGCAAGTCCTATCTGTTATCAGTGATGTCGGCCGGAACACGTAACAGAACCTTGTACTGAGCGATTATTTTTACGGAGCCGCAATGGCGGCCCTTCCTTTCCATCGCACGTGTGGTCACGGACGCGTGCATGAACGGGGTTTTCGTGAGTTCTCTTCGTGTGCTTCGCCCTGTCTTGCTACGGGTCGCGGCCGCCACCGCGTTCGTGCTGACCCTCAGCATGACCCCGGTGGCCTCGGCCGCGGACACACCCGCCCGGATCGACCTCAACGTCCTCGTCGTCACCGACGGTGGATCCTCCGCTGAGGCCTTCCGCGCCGCCCTGGTCAACGAGGGCGTGCCCAGCACCGTCGTCCGGCTCGCCGACCCGCAGCGACCGGTGCTCACCGCCGCCTACCTCGCCGACACGGTCAACTCCACTCCCCGGGCCAAGTTCCAGGCCGTGGTGCTGCCCAACGAGGCGCCCGCCGGGCTCGCCCAGGCGGAGCTGGACGCGCTGGCCGCCTACGAGAGCCGCTTCGGCATCCGCCAGGTCAACGCCTTCACCTACCCCAGCCCGCGGGTCGGCATGAACACCCCGCACTACGCGGGCCAGCTGGACGGCACCACCGCGCAGCTCACCGCGAGCGCGCTGGGCGGGGCCTTCCGCAACCTGCGCGGGCCGGTCGCGATCGAGAACGGCGACCCCGCGGTGTGGGAGGCCTACGGCTACCTCACCAACCCGGTGCCTGACGACCCGGCCACCGGCTCCACCTTCACCCCCTACCTCACCGGCGTCTCCCCCGACGGCAGCCAGCAGGGCGTGCTGGCCGGGGTGCTCAAGCAGGGCGCCCGTGAGCAGCTGACCCTCAACGTGGCCTACAACAGCGAGCAGGCCCAGTTCAAGGTGCTCCAGCACGGGCTGATCAGCTGGCTCACCAAGGGAGTCCACTTCGGACACCACCGCTCCTACCTGAGCGTGCACATCGACGACGTCTTCGACGGCGACGACCGCTGGAGCAGCGAGCACAACTGCACCCCCGGCGACATCGACTGCCAGGGCGACGTGCCGAAGCCGCCCGCGATCCGGATGAACCCGGCCGATGTCACCAAGGTGGTGCAGTGGCAGCAGCAGCACGGGTTCAAGCTGGACATGTACTACAACGCCTACGGCAGCGACGAGGTGGTCGCCGCCCAGGGCTCGGACCCGCTGACCACCGCGCTGCTGCAGAACAAGGGGCAGTTCCGCTGGGCCAACCACACCTACTCGCACAAGTTCCTCGGCTGCGTGCAGGACACCTCGGTGGTGCCGTGGCGGTGCGCGACCAACCCGGACGGCTCGGTGAAGTGGCTGCCCAAGGCCGACATCGTCACCGAGATCAACAAGAACCACCAGTGGGGCGTGAACAAGGGCCTTGCCTTGCAGCGCAACGAGATGCTGGCCGGTGAGCACTCCGGCACCAAGATCCTCCCGCAGCAGCCGCTGGACAACCCCAACTACGTGGCCGCGCTGCGCGAGACCGGGGTGGCCTGGATCGGCCTGGACGCCTCCCGCGAGCCCGCGCTGCGCCAGGTGGGCACCGCGCAGGGCGTGCCGCGCTACCCGATCTCGGTGTACTACAACGTGGGCACCAAGGCCGAGATGGTCGACGAGTACAACTGGGTCTACACCTCCCGCGCCAACGGCGGTTCCGGCATCTGCGAGGACAACCCGCAGACCACCACCTGCATCCAGCCGTTGGGCGCCAACGGTTTCGACTCCTACATCCTGCCCACCCAGGTCCGCCTGGGCATGCGGTTCATCCTCGGCAACGACGCGCGGCCGCAGTACGCGCACCAGTCCAACATCGCCGAGGAGCGGCTGCTCTACCCGATGGTCGAGGGCATGTTGTCCAGCTACCGCACCACGTTCGCCGCGAACGCGCCGATCGTGAACCCGAGGCTGTCGGACGCGGGCACCGTGCTGAAGCGGCAGAACGCCTGGCGGGCCGCGGTCGCCGCGGGCAAGATCTCCGGCTACCTGCTCAACGGCCGGGTGCACACCATCGCACCCAGCGGGCTCGACGTGCCGGTGACGGTGCCGGAGGGCACCCGCACGCCCGGCCTGCTCGGGCTGCCCGGCCCGCTGTGGGGCCAGGCCTACGCCGGTGAGCGCTCGGACTGGCGGCGCAGCACCGGTGGCACGTTCACCCTCGTGCTGCCGGCCTGACTCCGATGGACGTCGCGCTGATGACCGAGGGCACCTACCCGCACAGCTTCGGCGGGGTGAGCGTGTGGTGCGACCAGCTCGTGCGCGGGCTGCCGCAACACCGGTTCCACCTGCTGGCGCTGGTCTCCACCGGGCAGGAGCCCACCGCGTGGGAGCTGCCGCCCAACGTGGCCTCGCTGACGCTGGTCCCGCTGTGGGGCGCCGACCACCACGGCCGCAGGCCGGGGCGGCGGGCCCTGCGCGGGTTCGGCGAGCTGTTCCGGGAGCTGCTGGCCACGCTCACCGTGGCCGAACTGCCGGACAAGGCGGCCCGCTTCACCACCGTGCTGCGCGCCCTGTTCGACTACAGCCAGCAGAGCGACCTCTCGGCCAGCCTGCGCGATGAGGACGCGGTGCGGGCGATGATGGCCGCCTGGCGGGACTGGCCCGCGGAGCTGGGCAAGCCGCCGACGGTGGCGGACGCGGTGACCGCGGTCGAGCTGCTGGAGCACTCGCTCCGGCCGCTGGCCGCGCCACCGGTCCTGGCCGACGTCTCGCACTGCGTGGCCAACGGTCTGGCCGCGCTGCCCGCGCTCACCGCCAACTGGTGCCACCAGACCCCGCTGCTGCTCACCGAGCACGGGATCTACCTGCGGGAGCGCTACCTGGGTTATCGCAGCTCGCCCTACCGGCACCCGGTGAAGGCGCTGCACCTGGCCTTCTTCCGGCAGGTGTGCGAGCTGGCCTACCGCACCGCGGCGCTGGTGGCGCCCGGCAACATCTACAACAAGCGCTGGGAGGAACGGCTGGGCACCGACCCGGCCCTCATCCGCACCGTCTACAACGGCGTCGACCCGGCCGACTTCCCGGCGGTGGAGGCCGAACCCGAGGTGCCCACGCTGAGCTGGGCGGGCCGGGTGGACCCGATCAAGGACCTGGAGACCCTGATCAAGGCCTTCGCGCTGATCTGCGAGCAGGTGCCGGAGGCGCGGCTGCGCCTGTTCGGCGGCACGCCCAAGGGCGGCGAGGCCTACGCCAACCGCTGCCAGGAGCTGGCGAACAGCCTGGGCGTCGGGGAGCGGGTGTTCTTCGAGGGCCGGGTGGCGGACATCAGGGACGCCTACGTGGCCGGGCACGTGGTGGTGCTCTCCAGCATCTCCGAGGGCTTCCCGTACACGCTGATCGAGGCGATGACAGTGGGCCGCGCCTGCGTGGCCACCGACGTCGGCGGGGTGCCGGAAGCCGTGGGCGACACCGGGATCGTGGTGCCGCCACGGGATCCGGCGGCCATGGCGCAGGCCTGCGTGCGGCTGCTGGCCGACCGGGACCTGCGGCACGCGATGGCCGCCGCGGCCCGGCACCGGGCGCTGGAGCTGTTCACCGTGGACAAGGCGGTCGGCACCTTCGACGAGCTCTACACCGGGCTCGGCGTGGTCACCGAGCAGGCGCGCGCGCTCACGGCGGCCGCGTCATGAGCGCGGGCACCGTGCCCGAGCTGGAGCACATCGGCGTGCTCGGCGTCCCGCGGACGCTGCCGGATGTGCGCACCCTGGACATCCCACCGCGGCTGCGCGAGCTGGCACACCGGTTCGAGTCCTTGTGCGCCAACGCGGTCGACCCGCTGGAGGTCGCCGCCGGACTGGAGGCCGACGGGCTCTCCGACCAGGCGGTCAAGGCCCGCTACGGCTGTCCCGACGTGTTCTCGCTGGCCGAGGAGCTGTTCCGGCTGGTGCCGCGCGCACCGGCGGAACCGGCCCCGCAGCCCGAGGTCTGGGCGGCCAATCCGAAGCTGCACCTGCTGCGCGGCGTGCTCTTCGCGCTGCCCGGCCTGGGTTACACCGCGGCCACCCCGCTGCTGGTGCGACCGGCGGCGCTGGCAGTGCTGGTGGGCTCGCTGGTGCTGTCCTGGACGCTGAGCCAGGGCCTGTCCTACCTGGGCTACGTCCGGCTGGGCCAGGGCCGGGCGGCGGCGTCGTACTCGGTGCTGCGCAACGGGTTGTTCGCCTGCGGCGCGCTGGTCGCGCTGCTCTCCACCGGGCTGGCCGTGGCCAGCGACGCGGGCTGGGCGGTGCTGGCCCTGGGCATCGGGCAGGGCGTGTACCTGCTGGCGGCCACCGTGCTGCTGGTGCGCGGCGCGGAGCTGTTGCTGCTGCTGGCCTTGACGCCCGCGGTGCTGGCCGGTGGCCTGCACCTGCTCGGCGGGCACCGGCTGCTGCCGCACTGGGCCGAGCTGCTCGGCCTGATCGGCTCGGTGCTGCTCACCACCGGGTTCGCGATCTGGCGGACCCGACCGGCGAACCCGGTGCGGGACAAGGCCAAGCTCCGCTGGACCGAGCTGCGCAACGCGCTGCCGCACGCGCTGTTCGGCCTGTGCGCGGCCGGGCTGCTCGCGCTGCCGGTGGTGTGGGCGGTGCTGCCGGACGCGCCGGAGATCCCGGGCGCGGCACTGGCCGCGCTGCCGATCTCGCTGAGCATGGGCATCGCCGAGTGGTGCCTGTTCGGCTACCGCAGGCGGATGGGCCGCCTGCTGCGGGAGAGCACCTCGCTGCCCAGCTTCGCGCGGCGTTCCCGGTTCGTGCTCACCGGGGTGCTGGCCCGCTACCTGCTCGCCGCGGCCGCGCTGTGCGCCGTGGTGCTGCTCGCCGTGCCAGGGGCCATCCCCGGCGCGGTGCCCACCTACACCGCCTACCTCGCCCTCGGTGGCGCCCTGTTCCTCGCCCTGCTGGTGCAGGCACTGGGCCTCAACACCATCGCGCTGCTCGCCTGCGGCGCGGCGCTGGCCGCCGAGGTGGCCTTCACCCTCACCGGCGGGGCCGGGCACTGGCCGCTGGGCACCGTGTGGGTGCAGCTGTCCGTCGCCCTCGCCCTGCTCCTGGTCCTCTACTGCCACGCGGCGAGCTCGCTCGGCAGTGCGGTCCGCCACCGCTGAAACCCGGTTCCGCCAAGAAGAAAGAGGCACACCGTGTCCAACGTCGTCGCCGTGACCGGCGCCGAGGGCTTCATCGGCTCCCACCTGGTCGAGCGCCTGGTCGCGCACGGCCACCGGGTGCGCGCCATGGTGCTCTACAACTCCTTCGGCTCCTGGGGCTGGCTGGACTCGCTGCCGGCCGAGGTGCTGGACCAGGTCGACGTCGTGCTGGGCGACGTCCGGGACCAGGCCAGCGCCCGCGAGCTCATCGAGGGCGCCGAGGCCGTCTACCACCTGGCCGCGCTGATCGCGATCCCCTACTCCTACCGCGCGCCACGGTCCTATGTGGACACTAACGTGATCGGCACGCTGAACGTGCTGGACGCGGTGCGCGCCGAGCAGACCCCCAGGCTGGTGCACACCTCCACCAGCGAGACCTACGGCACCGCGCTGACCGTGCCGATCAGCGAGGCGCACCCGTTGCAGGGCCAGTCCCCCTACGCCGCCTCCAAGATCGGCGCGGACAAGCTGGTCGAGTCCTACCAGCTCAGCTTCGACGTGCCCGCGGTGACCCTGCGGCCGTTCAACACCTTCGGCCCGCGCCAGTCCGCCCGCGCGGTGATCCCTGCCGTGATCAGCCAGCTGGCCGCCGGGGCCACTGAGCTGAAGCTGGGCGCGCTGGACCCGACCCGCGACTTCCTCTACGTCAAGGACACCGCGGCCGCCTTCCACACCCTGGGCACCGCACCGGCCTCGGCGGTGGTGGGCGAGCTGTTCAACGCCGGCACCGGCGAGGAGGTCTCCATCGGTCAGCTGGCCGAGGACCTGGTGCGGGTGATGGGCGTGCACGCGGTGGTCACCGAGGACGCCCAGCGCATCCGGCCGAAGAACTCCGAGGTGCAACGGCTGGTGTGCGACGCGGCGAAGCTGCGCGAGCGCACCGGCTGGGCCCCGGCGCACACCAGGGACGAGGGCCTGGCCGAGACCATCGAGTGGTTCCGGGACCCGGCCAACCTGGCGCACTACAAGCCCGGCATCTACACCCAGTGACCAACGAGACAGGACAAGGGGCAACGACGATGCACGCGATCATCCTGGCCGGTGGCAAGGGCGTCCGGCTGCGGCCGTACACCACCTGCCTGCCCAAGCCGCTGGTGCCCATCGGCGACGAGTTCTCCATCCTGGACATCGTGATGACCCAGTTGGCGCACAGCGGTTTCCGCAGCGCCACCCTGGCCATCGGCTACCTCGGCGACCTGATCCGCTCCTACGTCGGCGACGGCGGCAAGTGGGGCATGGCGGTGGACTACGCCGAGGAGGAGAACCCGCTGGGCACCATCGGCCCGGTGGTGCAGCTGCTGGACTCGCTGCCGGAGCACTTCCTGGTGATGAACGGCGACGTGCTCACCGACCTGGACTACGGCGCGCTGCTGCGCAGGCACAGCACGGAGAACGCGCCGCTGACCGTGGCCACCTACCAGCGCCAGGTGAAGATCGACTTCGGCGTGCTGAGCGCGCAGGCCGGGAAGATCGTGGAGTTCACCGAGAAACCGACCCTGGACTACCGGGTCAGCATGGGCGTCTACGGCGTCAGCCGGGAGTCGCTGCGCGGCTACACGCCGGGGCTGCCGCTGGGCTTCGACGAGCTGGTGCTGGACCTGCTCAAGACCGACACCCCGCCCAGCAGCTACGAGTTCGACGGCTACTGGCTGGACATCGGCCGTCCCGACGACTACGACCGGGCCAACGCCGAGTTCCCGGTGCTGCGGCACAGCCTGCTCAAGGACACCCCGTTGCAGCACCCGCCGCTGAAGGTTCCCGCCTGATCCCAGCGGCTGCGGAGACGACCGACCCGCCGTCCGCCGTCTCCACCGTCCACAATGATCGTCCACATCAGACAAAACGAGGAGATCGCAGTGCCCCGCGTGTTGTTGCTCGGCGCTACCGGCTTCATCGGCAGGCACGTCCACCGGCGGCTCACCGAGCGGGCCGGCCTGGAGGTCGTGACGGTCGCGCGCGGGCCACTGCCCTCGTCCTCCTGGCACATCCGGCTGGACCTGACAGCCGACAGCGCTCACCCGATCGGTGGACTGCTCGCGCGGACCGCCCCCGACATCGTGATCAACTGCGCCGGTCTGGTCGGCGGCGATCCCGCCGATCTGGCCGCCTGCAACATAGATCTGCCTGCCGCGCTGGTGCGGGCCGCGCTGTGCGGCCCCGCGCGGGTGCGTCTGGTGCATCTCGGTTCGGCTGCGGAATACGGCAGAGTGGTGACGGGCGAGCCCGTCACCGAGCAGACTCCGACACGACCGGCCGGCGTCTACGGGATCACCAAGCTGGCCGCCAGCCGGTTGGTCTGCCTTGCCCGCGTGGCAGGCCTGGATGCCGTGGTACTGCGGGTGTTCAACCCGATCGGCCCCGGATCACCGCCCGGCAACGTCGCCGGAAGGCTGGCCCAGGAGCTGCTTCGGGCCCAAGCGGAGGGCGACGAGGTCCGGCTCGGCCCGCTCTCCGCGGTGCGGGACTTCATCGACGTCCGGGACGTCGCCGAGGCGGTCTACGCCGCGGCGCTGGCCCCGGAGATCGGTGACCCCGTGCTCAACGTCGGCAGTGGAGAGGGAGTCACGGTGGGCGAGCTGGCCAAGGCGCTCACCGGGATAGCCGGTTACACCGGCCCGATCAGGCAGGCTGACGCAGGCTCCGCGCGCTCGGCGGAGGTGCCGTGGCAGCAGGCCGAGATCAGTGCGATCGGGAAGGCCCTCGACTGGCGACCCGCCATCGACTTGGCCACCTCGCTATCGGACCTCTGGCAGGAGGCGCAATGCCGCACATGACCATGGAACCGGACCGCGGGCTGCTCGCGGTTCCGGCCTACTTCCACCCCACCACCGCCCCGGCCGACTGGCAGACGCTGGTCAGCGCCGCGGAGTACCTGCGCCTGGTGATCCTCAACATCGACAGCGGCCCAGGGCTGGCGAAGGAGATCATGTTCAGCGCCGTGGTGCAGCGGCTCAAGCTGGCAGGCATCCCGGTGATGGGCTACGTGGACACCGGCTACGGGCGCTGCTCGCGGGAGCTGGTGCAGCGCCAGATCGCCCGCTACCACGCCTGGTACCGGGTGGACGGGGTGTTCTTCGACCAGGTCTCGGCCGACGCCGAGCACCTGCCGCAGTACAAGAGCCTGGCCGCCGCGGCACGCGGGATGGGCGCGCGCACGGTGGTGTTCAACCACGGCGTCTACCCGGCCTACGGGTACGCCAAGCTGGCCGACCTGCTGGTCACCTTCGAGGGACGGCTGCGCGAGCACGAGAACCTCAAGGTCCCGGCCTGGGCCTACGGCATGCCGGCCCAGCGGTTCTGCCACCTGGTCTACGGCACGCCGAGGGGCGACACCGAACGGACGTTGCAGCGGGCCTCGCGGTTCAACGCGGGCGCGGTGTACGTGACCGACCTGGACGGAGCGAACCCGTGGCGACGACTTGCGGGGCATTTCAACCGGCAGACCCTGGCCGTCGGCCGCTGCGGCCCACGCCGCGTGTCCTGACCCTGCTGCTGGCCGCCGCGCTGGCGGCAGGCGGCTGCGCGCCGGGCAACGCCACCGAGGAGGACGCGGCCACCCCCGCCTCCCCGGTGGCCCCGGCCACCAGCACGGACGCCCCGCCCGGCAGCACGGGGACCCCGGCTCCTTCGCCGTCGGAGCCGGGGTCCGCCCCGCCGCCACCGGCCAGGTCGCCGGAGCCGGAGCAGCGCTGGCGGCCCGCGCCCGGCGTGACCTGGCAGTGGCAGCTGACCGTGCCGGTGGACACCTCGGTCAAGGCCGAGGTCTTCGACATCGACGCGGTGGAGAACGGCCCCGAGGTGGTCCGCGAGCTCCAGGCCAAGGGCAGCAAGGTGATCTGCTACGTCAACGTGGGCGCCAGCGAGGACTACCGCCCGGACGCGCACCGGCTGCGCGGCCCGGTGCAGGGCAAGGAGAACGGCTGGCCCGGCGAGCGCTGGCTGGACGTCAAGCGCCTGGACGTGCTGCTGCCGGTGATGGCCGAGCGGTTCCAGGTGTGCCGGGACAAGGGTTTTGACGGGATCGAGGCCGACCTGGCCGATGCCTACGCCCACGACACCGGCCATGAGATCTCCGCCGAGGACCAGCTCGCCTACAACCGGGCGCTGGCGAAACTGGCCCACGGCAAGGGGTTGGCCATCGGGCTGAAGAACGCGCTCGGGCTGGTTCCGCAGCTGGTGGCCGAGTTCGACTTCGCGGTCAACGAGCAGTGCGCCGAGTTCGACGAGTGCGCCAAGCTCACCCCGTTCATCAAGGCGGGCAAGGCCGTCCTGCACGCCGAGTACGACGTGCCCAACGACAAGTTCTGCGCCGCCACCCGCAAGCTCGGCTTCAGCTCGATGCGGAAGAACCTGAAGCTGGACGCTCCGCGCTGGCCCTGTTGAGCCGGACCCGGCGCAGCAGCTGGGCGTTGAGCGCGACCACGATGGTGGACAGGCTCATCGCGACCGCGCCCACCGCGGGCGGCAGCACGAAGCCGATCCCGGCCAGCACCCCGGCCGCCAGCGGCACGGACAGCACGTTGTAGCCGGTGGCCCACACCAGGTTCTGCCGCATCTTGCGGTAGCTGGCCACGGACAGCCGCCGCACCGCGAGCACCCCGCGCGGGTCGTCACTGGCCAGCACCACGCCCGCGGACTCGATGGCCACGTCGGTGCCCGCGCCGATGGCGATGCCCACGTCCGCGCGGGCCAGCGCGGGCGCGTCGTTCACCCCGTCGCCGACCATGGCCACCCGGTGCCCTCGGTCCTGCAGCGCCCGCACCGCGGAGTCCTTGTCCTCGGGCAGCACCTCGGCGAACACCTCGTCCACGCCGAGCTCGGCCGCGACCGCCTCGGCCACGTGCCGGGCGTCCCCGGTGACCATGACCACCCGCACCCCGGCCCGGTGCAGCTCGGCCACGGCTTCCCGGGACTCCGGCCGCACCTCGTCGGCCAGGCCGATCGCACCGAGCACCTCGTTGTCCCGCAACACGTGCAGCACCGCCGCACCCCGGGCCGCCCACTCCTCGGTCGCCCCGGTCAGCGGCTCGATCCCCTTCTCCCGCAACAGCGCCGGTCCGCCGACGCTGATCAGCGAGCCGTCCACGGTGGCCTGCACGCCCCGGCCGGTCAGCGAGCGGAAGTCACTGGCGCGCGGCAGGCCCGGCCCGGCGGCGGCGAGCACGGCGCGGGCCAGCGGGTGCTCGGAGTCGCTCTCCGCGGCGGCGGCCAGCCGCAGCGTGTCCGGGTGCCCGGTCACGCCGAGCACCGCGGGACGGCCCTTGGTGAGGGTGCCGGTCTTGTCGAAGAGCACCGCGTCGACCTGGCGCATCCGCTCCAGCGCGAGCCGGTCCTTGACCAGGATGCCCGCGCGGGCCGACAGCGAGGTGGACAGCGCGATCACCAGCGGAATGGCCAGCCCGAGGGCGTGCGGGCAAGCGATCACCAGCACCGTCACGGTGCGCTCCACGGCGGCGGTGAGATCCCCGAGTAGCGTCCAGATCAGGAAGGTCAGCACCCCCGCCGCCGCGGCGAAGTAGAACAACGCGGCCGCCGCCCGGTCGGCCAGGGCCTGCACCCGCGACCGCGACTCCTGGGCCTGCGCGACCAGCCGCTGGATCCCGGCCAGCGCGGTCTGCTCCCCCACCGCGCTGATCCGCACCCGCACCGCCGAGTCGGTGGCCACCGTGCCCGCCACCACCCGGTCCCCCGCACCGCGCCGCACCGTCCGCGACTCCCCGGTCACCATGGACTCGTCGACCTCGGCCGCCCCGTCCACCACCACACCGTCCGCGGGCACCCGCCCACCGGAACGCACCAGCACCACGTCACCCACGGCCAGCTCCGCCAGCGGCACCGGCACCGGGTTCCCGTCGGGCCCAAGGCGTTCCGCGGTGTCCGGCAACAGCTCGGCCAGCGCCGCCAGCGCGCCGGAGGCCTGCCCGAGCGCGCGCATCTCCAGCCAGTGCCCGAGCAGCATGATCACCACCAGCAGCGCCAGCTCCCACCAGAAGTCCAGCTCAGGCCCGAGCACCCCGAGGGTGGCCAGCGCGCTGGCCAGGAAGGCGACCGAGGTGCCCATCGCGACCAGGGTCATCATGCCGGGCCTGCGCGCGCGGAGCTCGCTGACCGCGCCGGTGAGGAAGGGGACGCCGCCGTAGAGGAAGACCACGGTGCCGAAGACCGGGGCGACCCAGGTGAGCCAGGACGGGACGTGGTAGCCGAGCCAGCCGGAGACCATGTGCGAGGCGAACACGGCCGGGACGCTGAGGATGAGGCTCAGCCAGAACCGGTCCCGGAACTGCGCGGCGTGGTCGCCATGCCCGCCGTGCCCGCCGTGCCCCGCGTGCCCGCCAGCGCCGTGGCCCGCATGCGTGTCGTGCCCGCCATGCCCACCAGCGCCGCTGTGCCTCGCGTGTGCGCCGTGCCCGCCACCCTCGTGCGCGTCCGCGCCGTGGCTCGCATGCGCGCCGCCGTGCCCGCCAGCGCCGCCGCGGCTCGTGTGCGCGCCGTGCCCGCCGCCCTCGTGGCCGCCCGCGCCGTGCCCCGGGTGCTCATCCTGCTTCGTCTGCTGCTCGTGTTCGCGCACTGCTCTCTCCTCCTCAGTGGACGACCACTGCAACGATACCCCCGGGGGGTATGTTCCCGATCAGCCAAAAAAGAACGGCGGGCATCCCCCAACCTGGGAGATGCCCGCCGTCGGCGCTGGTGAGAGCTACCGCTCCGTGATCGACGGCGGCGTCGGCACCTGGTAGCCCGAGGGCCCGACGTTGCGGTCGATGGACTTCTTCCACTCGCCGCTGCTGATCATCTTCTCGATCGCGGCGTTGATCGCGGTCCGGCCCTCGGCGTCGTCCTTGTTCAGGCCGATGCCGTAGCGCTCCTGGGTGAACGGCTTGCCGGTCACCTTGAGCAGCTCGGGGTTCTGCGCGGCGAACCCGGCGAGGATCACGTCGTCGGTGGTGACCGCGTCGACGTTGTTGAGCAGCAGCGCGTTGACGCACTCGGAGTACCGGAAGTACTCGACGAGCTGGGCGTCCTTGGCGAACTTCTGCCGCACCTGCTGGGCCGAGGTGGAGTCCTTGACCGAGCAGAGCTTCTTGCCGTTGAGCGACTCCGGGCCGGTGATGTTGTTGGTGGTCGAACGGACCAGGATGCCTTGCCCCGCAACGAAGTACGGTCCGGCGAAGGACACCGACTGCTTCCGGGTGTCGTTGATCGAGTAGGTCGCGACCACGAAGTCCACCGACCCGTCCTTGATCAGCTTCTCCCGGTCGGCGGCGCGCACTTCCTTCCAGGTGATGCCCGAGGGCTGCACACCGAGCTGGCCGGCGATGTACCTCGCCACGTCGATGTCGAAGCCCTCGAACTTGTTCTCGGAGACCTTCAGCGACAGGCCCGGCTGGTCGAAGCGAACCCCGATGGTCACCTTCTTGGTGTCCTCGGCGCGGGCGACCAGCGACTTGCTGCCCCCGGCGGATCCCTGCCCCGGTGTGCCACAGGCGGCGGCCAAGGCGACGGCGGCCAGCGCCGCACCGATTCGCAGGAGCCCGGTGAATCGCATCGCATGTTCCTTCCGACGGCCGGAAAGCTGAGGGAAGTTCAGCCCGGCTTCACGTGTCAGTTCGTGCGCGCCCGGCCGGGTGTTTCAACACTTGTATGTGTCACACCTCACAGCGGGCGGCAACGCAGCCACACCTCACAGTCTGAACAACCGATCTCCCCAGGTCACATCGTCGTGACTGAAGACACTCAACCGGTACCGTCAGTTCTACACCGAGCCCAACGGAACCGGCGAACGGAGGGTTCAGTCGGATACCCCTTGGCAGACAAGGTAAACAGCTGGTGAATGAGTCACCGGGCCACTCTTCGAACCCGTGGAACCGGCAGCTTGAGACAAGGCTGTCGCAGTCGCGACAAAACTTCTGGCGCGGATTACCGGCAAAACCTCCGGCACTGCGCGGTTGTGCGCGAAGTTGACGATTCCCGAGCACTAATGCGGGCTCCGGCGAGGCCGTGTGAGGTTCCCGTTGGCCCGTCACAAGAATCCGCAAAAATTCTTGCCGAAACCCAGCGCACACCGACCCGCACCAGTACTGTTTCTAACGCGGGCCTACGCCCCGGAGCCCCTCCCCCCTGTGGTTCCCGCGCGTAGGCCCGCCCTAGCTTCCGCTTGCTGAACGCTTCGCTTGCTCAACGCCTTTGGCGTTTTCGCTCGGCCCTTATGTCTGCCCGGGGGCCCGAGGCCCCGGACCCCCACGGTGCGGCTGGTGCCGAACCAGCGGGGGTCAGCGGGGTCCGCGCGCGGGCGTTTGCTCAGCGCAAGCCGTCGCTCAGCTCCGTGTAGTCCCATGGGCCCTGGCCCGGGGCGGCCTGCCAGCCGTGCAGCATCCGGCCGGCGGTGTTTCGCGCGAAGATCACCAAACGGCCCACGTGGTCCTGGATCGCGCTGACGTCGCTGGTGATGTTGCCGCCCAGGTCCGCCTCCGACCAGTTCCACAGGCCGGGTGAGTTCTGCCAGCCGTGCTGGACGTGGCCCTCGGTGTCGCGGGCGAAGAAGGTCAGCTTGCCGTCTGGTTGCAGGGACAGGGCGACCTCGCCCGCGATGCCGCCGCTGTACTGCCTGGTGTCCCACCGGGATCCGCTGTGCTGGGCGAGCAGCAGCCTGCCGTTGGTGGTGCGCGCGGCGGCGAAGAGCCTGCGGTCGCGGTCGAGCACCAGGGCCGGGTCGCCGGCGATGTCGGCGCCGAAGGTGGAGTACTGCCAGTTGCCGGAGCTGGGGCGTTCGCGGCGGCCCAGCAGCAGGCGGCTGCCGCCGGTGCGGACCACAAAACACGGGATCTTGTCCCGGTCCAGCACGATCGCCGGGTCGCCGTGCGCGTCGACCTGCAGGCGGGTGTAGTCCCACTCGCCGAAGCCCGGCGTGCGTTCCCGGCCCAGCAGCAGCCCGCCCTCGGCCGCGCGGACCACGAAGGTCAAGCGCCCCGCCTGGTCCAGCACCATGGCCGGGTCGCCGAGCACCCGGACCGGCAGCTCGGTGAAGTCGGTCCACGGGCCCGAGCCGGGCGCGGGCTGGCGGCCGCACTCCAGCGTGCCGGCGTTGGTGCGGGCCAGGTACGTCAGCCGCCCGTAGATGTCCAGGATCACCGGGGTGTTGCCCGCGATGCCGCCGCCGTAGCGGCCACCAAAAGCGGTGCGCGCCCACGGGCCGTGGCCGGGGTGGTGCTGCCAGCCGTGCTCGACCTTGCCGTCGGCGCGCGGGGCGAAGAAGGTCACCACCTCGTAGCCGTCCCTGGACACGCCCGGCCCGTGCCCGCACGGCACGGTGATCGGCGGCACGTAGCCGGGCGCGCGGCCCACGTTGTCCACGATGGGCTTGAACGCCCCCCAGCTGGTGGTCAGCTTCGGCGAACCCCAGGCCTGCTGGGCCACCGCGCGCAGGCTGTCGAACATGGCCAGCTCGGTGGCCTGGCTGCTCTCCAGCTGCTCCACCGGCAGGTCGTTCCACTGGCAGAACCGGATGCCCAGCAGCGCCGGGTGGTCGTCCGGGAGGTCCTCGCCGTGCATGTCGCCGGGCCGGAACTGCTCGTAGATCCGCCGCGCGTCGCTCTTCTTGCGCTGGCTGCCGTCGGGGTTGCGGCCGCCGTTGTAGTAGATGAACTGGTCGTTGCCGTTGACCAGCTTGTGGCCACGGTTGATCAGGTCCTGCACCGAGAGCAGGCCCTCCCGGTCGCTGGTCCAGTGCTCGATCACCGTGCCCGGGTCCACCCGCACCACCTGCGCGTGCACCCGCTGCATGTCGCTCCAGATGCGGATCTGCTTGCCGTGCCTGCGAATCCGCTCCGCGCCGTCGTTGATGAAGCCGTTGAAGGCGTCCCAACCGTTTGCCTGCCCGCCGTAGCGGCGCCTGCCGTACTCGGCCAGCTGCGGGAAGTCGTCGATGCCGCCCGCCCAGGCCGGGTACTCGTCCGCGCCGAAGTGCCACACCGGGCCGGGGAAGATCGGCAGGTACTCCTCGATCAGGCCGAAGGCCCACTCCCGCGCGGCGTCGTTGCTGATGTCCAGCGCGTTGTGCCGGTACTCGCCGCTGGGGTGGCGCAGCTGGTACTGCCGGTGCGGCGGCAGCACCTGGTCCATGTGGCCGGGCATGTTCAGCTGCGGCAGCACGGTGACGTGGTACTGCTCGCTGAGCCTGGCGATCTGCTCCAGCTCCTGGCGGGTCAGGCCGACGCCGTCGACGTAGATGACCAGCTCGTTGAACTTCAGGTAGGACAGGTCCCGGATCTGGTTGGTCCACCAGCCCATGTCGTAGTGCTTGGTGGCGTTGCACAGCAGCGCCCCGCGCACGGTGTAGCGCGGCCAGTCCCTGATCCGCCCGGCCTGGACCGGCTCGCCCGCGGTGCCGTGCAACAGCTGCAACACGGTGCGGGAGCCCCAGAACACGCCGAGCCTGCGCCGCGCGTGCAGCCGCAGCACCGGCCCGATCTCCAGCTGGTAGCCCTCCTCGCCGAGCTGGGCGTCGCTGAGCCCCAGCCCGAGGACCAGGTCGCCGTCCCTGGCGTCGGCCGCGGGCGCGGTGCGCACCTTGGGCGGCGCGGTCTCGAACAGCAGGCCGAGGTCGACCGCGAAGGTGTTCGCGTCCGCGGTCAGCTCGGCCGAGGCGGCCGGGTCCACCAGGATCGTGCTGCCGGGACCGAACCGGTACCGGCCGTCACTGGCCGCCCAGCTCTGGACCGCCGGGATGGTCCGTGGAGTCACGATGGCCCCCCTCAAATCAGCGAGCAGAACACCAGGAACCTATCTCGGTGCAAAACTCACCAACAAGCGGCCATCGGAGCGGATTTGCCTAGACCCGCACTGTTACCGCAGGTAGGGGGCAGGGTCAACCGCAGTGCTCGAACGGACTGTTATAAACCGCCGAGCCCACGGAACCGCCCCATTTCACGCATTTGTCGGCCGCCGCCTTGCGCACCGGACCCGCGTAGTACTCGAAACTCCCCGAGTCGGTCGCCCTCGCCTCGCCCTGCACCTCCAGGTAGGCCGACACCGCCGACGCGGTGCCGATGGAGGCGCCCTTGAGCGTCACCACGCAGTTGTTGCCGTTGCCCGCGTTGAACGCCAGCGCCACCGAACCGGCCGCGCCCAGCGAAGCGGTGTCGATCACACTGTACCCGGCGCCGCAGACCTCGGCCGCGTCGTAGGGGTTGCCGCCGCCACCGCAGTTGCGGGAGGTCAGCGTCTGGTTCGGGTAGCCAAAGCGGGCGCCGTTGAAGTAGGCGGGCTGGATGTTGCCCGGGTAGGAGGTGTCGGTGGTGCGCACCTCGTAGTGCAGGTGCGGGGTGATGTTGTTGCCCGGTCGGCTGGTGTTGCCCACGGTGCCGATCTTCTGCCCCTGCCTGACCTGCGCGCCGACCCCGACCGAGCGCACGTCCAGGTGCGCGTAGTAGGTGCGCCAGCCGCCGCCGTGGTCGAGCACCACCAGGTTGCCGTAGCCGTTGACCGAGCCCTGGTGCGCCGAGGTGATCACCTTGCCCGCGGCGGCCGCGGACACCGTGTCGCCCTTGTCCGCGCCGGGGCTGCCACCGCGGTTGAAGTCGATCTCGTAGGCGCGGTGCGCGCTGCTGTTGTCGTTGTCGCCGTTCCAGGCCTGTCCGCAGGGAAAAGGCAGCTGGAAGTTCGGGCGGGGACCGGCTGCCTGGGCCGCGGGCGCGACCGCCACCGATGCGGCCGCGAGCAACAGTCCTACTCCCGCCGCTACCAGATGTCTGATTTTCATGCTTCCGTCCCTCCTGTCGGCGTCGACAGCGTGCGGGCGGCGCGTACAGAACGGCTTCAAACCGCATACAACCGCGAGCCCGGCGGGGGTGAGATGACCCAGGACGAACTGGACTTCCGGGTGCTTGGACCGCTGGAGGTCAGGGCGCAGCGGCTCGCGCTGCCCATCGGCGGCCTCAAGCCGCGCCAGCTGCTGGCCACCCTGCTGCTCAACCCGAACCGCCTGGTACCGGCGGAAACGCTGGTCGACGTGCTGTGGCCGCAGTCGCCGCCGCGCTCGGCGGTGCCGAACCTGCGCACCTACGTCAGCACCCTGCGCAGCAGCCTGCGCGCCGGTGGCGAGGAGCGGATCCTGGCCCAGCCGCGCGGTTACGCCATCGTGGTCCGGCCGGACGAGCTGGACCTGCTGGTCTTCGAGGAGCTGACCGCCAGGGCCAGGCAGAGCCGTGCCGACGGACGGCTGGAACTGACCGTGGAGCTGCTGCGCCGGGCCGACGGGCTGGTCCGGGGCGCGCCGCTGGAGGACCTGCCACCGGCCCCTGGCTGGACCGCACAGCTGCGCCGGGTGGAGGAACGCGTCCTGCAGGCCACCGAGGAGCGGCTGGCCGCCCTGGTGGCGCTGGGCCGCTACGAGCCCGCCATCGCCGAGCTGCGCGAGCTGCTGGCCCGGCACCCGTTCCGGGAGGGCCTGAGCCAGCAGCTGATGCTCGCGCTGGCCGGCACCGGCCGGGACGCCGAGGCCCTGCAAACGTTCGCCGACCTGCGCCGCGGCCTGCTGGAGGAGCTGGGGGCCGAACCCGGCCAGGAGTCCAGGCGCATCCACGCCGCGCTGCTCTCCGGCGAGCTGCCCGCCACCGAGCCGGTGGTGGCCCCGGCGACCCGGTCCGCGGTCAGCCAGCTGCCGCCGGCCGACGGCGACTTCACCGGCCGCGGCCCCGCGCTGGACCAGCTGACCGCGCTGCTGCAACCGGTGTCCCCCGAGCTGGGCGCGGCCCGGATCGCGGTGCTCACCGGACCGGCGGGCGCGGGCAAGTCCGCGCTGGCGGCCCAGGCCGCGCACGCGGTGCGGGCCCGGTTCCCGGACGGCCAGCTGTACCTGGACCTCGGCGGCTCGCACCGGCCCGCGCCCACCGGCCGCCTGCTCGCCGAGCTGCTGCGCTCCCTCGGCGTCACCGACCTGCCCGACGGCCTGGCCGAACGGGCCGCCCGCTACCGCTCCGCGCTGGCCGAGCGGCGGGTGCTGGTGTGGCTGGACGATGCCGCGGGCGCGGCCCAGGTGCGGCCGCTGCTGCCGGCCACCAGCGGCTGCGCGGTGCTGGTCACCAGCCGCCGGGGACTGACCGAACTGCCCGGTGTGCACGAGGTCCCGGTGGAGGCGCTCAGCCCGGCCGAAGGCGACCGGCTGCTGGCCCGGATCGTCGGCTCGGCCCGGATCGCGGCCGAACCCGAGGCCGCCGCGGCCATCCTGCGCGCCTGCGGCGGACTGCCGCTGGCGGTGCGGATCGCGGGCGCCAGGCTGGCCGCCCGGCCCGCCTGGCGGCTGGCCACCCTGGCCGAGCGCCTGGCCGACCCCGCGCGGCGGCTGGCCGAGCTGCGCTGCGGTGACCTGGACGCGGGCGCGGGCATCGCGGAGTCCAGGCGCGGGCTGAGCCTGGCCGCCGCCACCACTTTCCTGCGCTGGGGCCTGCTCGGGCCGTCGCCGGTGCGCGCGGAGACGCTGGGCGATCCGGCCGCGGTGGAGGAGCTGGTGGATGCCGGGCTGGCCGAGGTGGCCACCGCGAGCGGCCCGCGCTACCGGCTGCCGGAACTGCCGCGCTGCGCCGCGATCGCCGACGCGCCAACGGATCCGGCCTGGGTGCGCCAGGTGCTGGACGGCTGGCTGCACCGCGCCCGCGCCGCCGCCGCTGCCCTGCCGGTCAACATCTTCACGCCGGGCCAACGAGATCACCCCGCCACCGAACCACTGACCCGCGCGCTGGCCTGGCTGGACGCCGAGCGCCCCGCGCTGGTCGAGGCGGTCGAGCTGGCCGCCCGGCACGGCGAGCACGGTGTCGCCGCCGAGCTGGCGCTGGCCCTGGTCCCCTACTTCGACCTGGGCAGCCACCACGAAGACTGGGAACGTACCCACCAGGCCGCATTGCCGGTCTCCCAAGGGGAACAGCGCGCGGCACTGCTGCGCGGGCTCGGTCAGCTGCACCTCTACCGCGACGAGTACCAGCGGGCCAGGGAACGCTTCACCGCCGCGCACCAGCTCTTCGCCGACGACTACGGCCGCGCGCTGGCCCGGTGCGGACTGGGCGCGCTGGCCAGGGTGCTCGAGCGCCCGGCCGAGGCGCTGGAGCACCACCGCACCGCGCTGATCGCCTTCCGCGCCAAGGGAGACGCGTGCGCGGAGGCCTACGCGCGCAGTGCGATCGGCTCGGCCAGGATGGCCCAGCACCGGCTGGACGAGGCGCTGCCGGCCTTCACCGACGCGCTCCGGCTGGCCAGGCTGGCCGGGGACGAGCACCGCGCCGCGCACGTGCTGCACCAGCTCGGCGTGCTGCACCACCGGCAGGGCAGGCCGGACCGCGGACTGTCCTGTTTGGACGAAGCGCTGTCCATTTTCGAGCGGCTCAGGGACGCGCACGGCGAGGCGTATGTGTTGCGCGCCTTGGGGGAGCTGCACTCCGCGGACGGCCGTCGCGCCTGCGGGCGCAGCTCCCTGGAACGCGCGGTCCGCCTCTACCAGCGGCTGGGTGACCGGCACGGCGAGGCCGGGGCCACCCAGCTGCTCGGCGAGGTGCTCCGCGGCGAGCGCCGGGAGGCACTGGCCGAGGAGCACCTGCGCCGCGCCTTACGGCTGTGGCGGGACCTGCGGTTGCCGCCTCAGCCGGTGACCCGGTTGAGGGCGGGCAGGTAGCCCTCGGCGTTGCCCTTGCTGTTGGGGTGGTAGGACTCCACGATCGGCCAGCTCAGCCCGTTGACCCACTCGTTGGACGAGCAGATCCCGTGCGTGTTGAACGAGGCGCGCACGTCCACGTAGGTGCCGCCGTTGGCCGAGGCGCGCCCGGCGACCACGTCGGAGAGGATGTCCGCGGCCGAGTTCAGCTTGACCCGCTTGGTCTGGCTCATCCCGCCGAAGGAACAGGACGGGCCGCCGTCGAACAGCCTCGGGTAGCCCATCACCACGAGCTTCGCGTTGGGCGCCTTGGCTTTGACGGCCCGGTACACCGAGTCCAGGCGGGCCGGCAGGTCCCGCTGGGCGAAGGCGATCGCACCGTCCACCGCGCCGCGGCAGTCGCTGTCACTGCCCAGCTGGCAGCGGGTGAGGATGTCGGCGAAACCCGCGTCGTTGCCGCCGATGCCGACCGTGACCAGGTCGGTGTTCGCGTTCAGCGCGCCCAGCTGCTTGTTCAGCACGTCCGCGGTGCGCGCCCCGGAACAGGCGGCGAAGGTGAACGAGCTGGTCTGGTGGGACTTGGCCCACAGCGCGGGGTAGGCCAGCTGGCTGCGGCGGCAGTCGCCGCTGCCGGAGTCGTACTGCCGGGTGCCCACCCCCGAGTGGTAGGAGTCGCCCAGCGCCACGTAGTCCACGGGCGCGGCGGCCTTCCTCGGTGCGGCCATCGCCGGTGCGGCGGTGACCGCACCGGCGATGAACAGGGCCGCGACACAGGCCAGTAACCGGTTCGGGTTCATGGTCCATACCTCCGTGCAGGGTCAGTGAGGTAGAACACAAATTAACTCGCGGGTAACATGGCCGGTACCGCCGTGAGCGGGTAGTTCTAGCAGGGGTTTTACGCTACAACCGCGCAGACCGGAGCAGGTGTGCGCAGCTCACCGGTCTGCTTGGGCAGGCCGTTCACCGGGTCGACACCGAAGATTCCGATCACGTTGCCGCGCTGGTTGGAGCTGTAGAGCGTGCGACCGTCCCGGGTGACCTCCAGGTGCCGCGGCCAGTCCCCGCCACTGCCCGGCGTGCCGGCCAGGGTGACCTTGCGGCCGCCCTCGCTGGTGGCGAAGACCGCGATGCTGTTGTGCCCCCGGTTGGCGCCGTAGACGAACCGGCCGTCCGGGGAGATGGTGATCCCGCCGGGGTAGTTCTGCACGCCGGCGCCCGGCGGCAGGGTGGAGATCCGCTGACCCGCGGTGAGCTTGCCGGAGGCCGGGTCATAAGCGGCCACAACAAGTGTGGAGTCCAGCTCGTTGAGGATGTAGACGGTGCGGCCGTCCGGGTGGAACACCAGGTTGCGCGAGCCCGCGCCCTTGGCCAGGGCCAGGGTGGAGCGCAGGGTGAGGCGGCCCGCGTTGAGGTCCAGGGTGTAGGTGTAGACCGAGGAGGTGCCCAGATCCGTTGCCAGCACGTGCTTTCCGTCCGGGCTGACCACCACCTGGTGCGCGTGCGGCTTGCCCGGGTGCTGCACGATGTGGGTCGGGTTGCCCAGCGCGCCGCCGGCGCGGACCGGCAGCACGCCCACGGTGCCGGAGGTGTAGTTGGCGGTCAGCAGGTACCGGCCGCTGGGGTGCACGACGAGGTGGCAGGGGTGCGCGCCACCGCTGGAGCGGGCGCCGAGCGCGCGCAGGGATCCGTTGCCGGTCACCGAAAACGCGCTGACCGTGCCCTTGTCCAGCTCGTTGACCGCGTACACCGTGCTGCCGCCGGAACCGACCGCGATATAGGAGGGGCTCGCGTTGGTCACGGTGGACTCGACGGTCAGCTTGCCCGCCGCGTCCGCCTTGGCCAGGCCGATTCCCTTGCCACCGCTGGCGGCGTCGGTGTAGGTGCCGAGGTAGACCCGCCCGGCCGGGGCGCAGACCTCGCCGCCGGACTCCGCCGCCGAGGCGGCCCCGGTGCTCATCAGGCCACCGCCGACGACGGCCGCGCCGACCGCTCCGAGGAAAGTGCGACGCCCGATATCCGCCATGTCACAGCTCCTGTCGTCGTCCTGCTCATCGCGCCCACACTGGACTGGACCACTGCGCTTTGGGAAGAGGGCGCAACGAAGATTGCAGCTGACGCAACTCACCCGATCGATTCACGGTTTTAACGCCGTTGCAACAAATCGCCACGCCATCTGACGATTGCGCAACAAACCACTGTAGTGCGCAACACTCGGCGGATGAAATCTCCGCAATCGGGGGCTTAGCCTTTACGCCATGACCGCCATTGCCGAGCACCCCACCACGACCGGCGAGCCCTGCTCCCCCGGCGATTTCATCGCGCTGGACGAGGAGTGGAGCACGCACAACTACCACCCGCTCCCGGTGGTGATCGCCGAGGCGGAGGGCGCCTGGGTGACCGACGTGTCCGGCCGCCGCTACCTGGACTTCCTCGCCGGGTACTCGGCGCTGAACTTCGGGCACCGGCACCCCGCGCTGGTGGCCGCGGCCACCGAGCAGCTCAACCGGCTCACCCTGACCAGCCGCGCGTTCCACCACGACCAGTTCGGCCTGTTCTGCCGCGAGCTGGCCCAGCTGACCGGCACCGAGATGGTGCTGACCATGAACTCCGGCGCGGAGGCGGTGGAGTCGGCGATCAAGGTCGCCCGCAAGTGGGCCTACCGGGTCAAGGGCGTGCCGCAGGGCCAGGCGCAGATCGTGGTGGCCGGGTCCAACTTCCACGGCCGCACCACCACCATCATCTCCTTCTCCACCGACGAGGACGCCCGCGCCGACTTCGGCCCGTACACCCCCGGCTTCGTGGTGGTGCCCTACGGCGACGCGGCCGCGCTGGCGGCGGCGATCACCGAGCACACCGCCGCGGTCCTGGTCGAGCCGATCCAGGGCGAGGCCGGTGTGGTCGTGCCGGGACCGGGCTACCTGGCCGAGGTCCGGCGGCTGTGCGACGAGCGCAACGTGCTGATGATCGCCGATGAGATCCAGTCCGGCCTGGCCCGCACCGGCCGCCTGCTGGCCCTGGACCACGAGGGCGTGCGCGCGGACCTGTACACCCTGGGCAAGGCCCTCGGCGGCGGCATCCTGCCGGTGTCCGCGGTGGTCGGCAGCCGCGCGGTGCTCGGCGTGCTCCAGCCCGGCCAGCACGGCTCCACCTTCGGCGGCAACCCGCTGGCCTGCGCGGTGGGCCGCGCGGTGGTCGGCCTGCTGTCCACCGGCGAGTTCCAGCAGCGCTCAGCCGAGCTGGGCGCGCACCTGCACACCCGCCTCAACGCCCTGATCGGCCACGGCCTGGCCAAGGTCAGCGGCCGCGGCCTGTGGGCGGGCGTGGAGATCGCCCCCGGCGGCCCCACCGGCCGCGAGGCCTCCAAGGCCCTGGCGGCCAGGGGCGTGCTCTGCAAGGAGACCCACGACAACACCCTCCGGATGGCCCCGCCCCTGGTGATCACCAAGGAGGAGCTCGACCTGGGCATCGACGCCCTCACCGAGGTCGTCTCCCGCTGACCGTGGCCCGGACCTGGCCCAACTCGCGCCGTGAGCTGGGCCAGGCCGGGGTCTAGAAGAACCCGAGCTTCTTCGGCGAGTAGCTGACCAGCAGGTTCTTGGTCTGCTGGTAGTGCTCCAGCATCCGCAGGTGGTTCTCCCGCCCGATGCCGGACTTCTTGTACCCGCCGAAGGCCGCGTGCGCCGGATAGGCGTGGTAGCAGTTGGTCCACACCCGCCCGGCCTTGATCTCCCTGCCGAACCGGTAGGCCTGCGCGCCATCCCTGGTCCACACGCCGGCGCCGAGCCCGTACAGGGTGTCGTTGGCCAGCCGCAGCGCTTCCTCGTCGGTGTCGAAGGTGGCCACCGAGACCACCGGGCCGAAGATCTCCTCCTGGAACACCCGCATGTCGTTGGTGCCGCGGAAGATCGTCGGCTCGAGGTAGTAGCCGCCGGGGTAGCCCTCGACACTGCGGGTGCCGCCGCCGGTGAGCAGCTCAGCGCCTTCCTGCCGGCCGATCTCCAAGTAGGACAGGATCTTCTCGTACTGCTCGTTGCTGACCTGCGCGCCGATCATGGTGGCCGGGTCGAGCGGGTCGCCGCCGACGATGGCCTCGGTGCGGGCCAGGCAGCGGGCCATGAACTCCTCGTAGATGCGGGAGTGGATCAGCGCCCTGGACGGGCAGGTGCACACCTCGCCCTGGTTGAGCGCGAACATCACGAAGCCCTCGACCGCCTTGTCCAGGAAGTCGTCGTCGGCCGCGGTGACGTCGGCGCGGAAGATGTTGGGGCTCTTGCCACCCAGCTCCAGCGTCACCGGCACGATGTTCTCGCTGGCGTACTGCATGATCAGCCGCCCGGTGCCGGTCTCCCCGGTGAAGGCCACCTTGGCCACCCGGGGACTTTGCGCCAGCGGTTTCCCCGCCTCCACGCCAAAACCGTTGACCACGTTGACCACACCCGGCGGCAGCAGGTCCGCGATCAGCTCGATCAGCAGCAGCAGGCTCGCGGGCGTCTGCTCGGCCGGTTTGATCACCACGCAGTTCCCGGCGGCCAGTGCGGGCGCGAGCTTCCAGGCGGCCATCAAGATCGGGAAGTTCCACGGGATGATCTGCGCGACCACGCCCAGCGGCTCCTGGAAGTGGTAGGCCACGGTGTCCGCGTCCAGCACCCCGATGCTGCCCTCCTGCCCGCGGATCACCCCGGCGAAGTACCGGAAGTGGTCCACGGCAAGGGGCAGGTCCGCGGCCAGGCACTCCCGGACCGGCTTGCCGTTCTCCCAGGTCTCGGCGACCGCGAGCGGCTCCAGGTTTTCCTCGATGCGGTCCGCGATCCGGTTGAGCATGCGGGAGCGCTCGGTCACCGAGGTCCGCCCCCAGCCGTCCGCGGCCGCGTGCGCGGCATCCAGCGCCAGCTCCACATCGGCCGCCCCGGACCGCGCCACCTCGCAGAAGGCGTGCCCGGTGACCGGACTGGGGTTGTCGAAGTAGCGCCCGGCCACCGGCGCGACCCACTTGCCGCCGATGAAGTTGTCGTAGCGGGCGGCGAACTCGACGATGCTGCCCTCGGTTCCCGGCTGGGCGTACGCCATGGGACTCCCTTTCGGCGCCGGAGTGCGTGCGGCCCACCATGGCCGCCCAAGGTTGGCGCGAGGTTGGCGTGGGGGTTTCAGGCCTGGCTGAAGGAGGTGCGCCCGGCTCCTCCCGCAGGCACAATGCCCAACTGATACAGCTTGTAACAATTGGAGGGGCACATGTCCAAGGCTCGACTCGCCGGCGCCGCGCTCGCCGCGTTCGCCACCGCGGCCACCATCGGCCTGGCCGGGGCGGCCCCCGCCTCCGCCGCGCTGGCCGACTGCCCGAACGGCCACCTCTGCATCTGGGACGGCGCCGCCTTCGCGGGCAAGCCGATGTACAACGGCCCGGCGGGCGGCGGGATCATCTACCTCAACGGGCCGTTCGGGCACATGAACGACCGGGCCTCCTCGCTGTCCAACAAGACCGGCCGGGACCTCTGCTGGTACGAGCACTTCGACCCCAGCAACGGCCGGGTGTGGGGCAGGCACGACCACCCGTCCTACTTCCTGGACGCGCGTCAGCTCTCGCCGAACGACTCGCTGAGCGCGCTGGGCGCCTGCGTCTGAGCCGATTCGCCCGCGGGGTGGTCAGGCCGAGCGCAGCTTGTGCAGCTGGGCCAGCACCACCCCGCGCCGGGCGTCCGCCGGCTCCAGCCTGCTCAGGGCGAGCTGGTGGGCCTCGATGTCGTACGGGTGGCGGGACAGGTAGGCCAGCAGGTGGTCAGTTTCCGGTGACCGGAGCACCGCCTCGCGCAGCGCGACCTCGATGATCTCCCGCCACTCGCGGATGCCGGGGGCCTCGGAGTCCGGCAGCAGCGGGCCGAGGTAGTGCCGCAGCGCGGTGGTCAGGTCGCGGGCGGCCAGGGCGTCCAGCACCGCGCGGGCGTCCGCGGCGACCGGGGCGCACAGGTGGTAGCTGCGGGTGGTGACGCCGCCGCGCAAGGCCCGGCGCAGGTGGCTGACCTCGGCTTTCAGTGTGGTCCGGTGCACGGGGCGGTCGGCGTAGAGGGCGTCCTGGAGTTGTTCCGGGGTCAAGCCGTCGGGGTGCAGGGTCAGCAGGGTGAGGATCTCCAGCTGGCGCGGGCGCAGCGGGACCGGGGCGCCGCCGTCGAGCAGCTCGCCGCGGCCGAGGCAGCGCAGCGACCAGCCCGCAGGGGCCAGGTCCAGCGGCGACTCGGCCAGGCGCGCCTCCAGCGCGCTGACCAGGGTGCGGACCGTGGGCATGGCCAGCGGGTGCGAGCGGTCCCAGGTGGTGGACAGGTCCAGCACGCCGAGCACCTTGCCGTTGGGCGCGTGCACCGGCGCGGAGTAGCAGACCCAGCCGTGCAGGGCCTGCACCAGGTGTTCGGCCGAGAAGCAGGTGGCGGGCCGGTTGTGGTCCAGGGCCAGCGACAGCGCGTTGGTGCCCATCGCGGTCTCCGACCAGCGCCCGCCCGCGGCGAAGTTCACGCGTTCGGCGCGGCGGCGCATCACCCGGCCGCCGAAGGTCCACAGGATGGTGCCGCCCGCGTCGGCGACCGCGGCCACGTAGCCGGCGTCCTCGGCGATGCTGCGCAGCTCGGCCGAGGAGGCCAGCACCGGCTCGCGCAGCGGCGAGTCCTGCCAGCGGGCGTCCGCGCAGCTCGGCGCGCTGTCCCTGGCCGGGCTCACCTCGGGTAGCGCCCGCGCCCAGGACTGGGTGACCTCGGGGGCGACCGCGGCCGCCGCGCCCGGCGACCGGTGCGCCACCCAGCACTCCCAGTCCCGCTCCAGCTGGGCCCGGCGCTGGCGGAGAGTGGTCCGTGGCGGCATCCATCACACGTTAGGGGGATGATGGCGGGGTGGATAGGGGAGAGAGCGCGGTGTCGCGCGACTGGGTCAAGCCCAGCGAGGTCTTTGCCAGGGGTCGCGCGCTGCGGGAGGAGGTGCGGCCGAAGCTGCACGACCACGCCGCGCTGGGCGCGGACCGGCCAGGGGCGGTGGAGTTCGTGCACGCCAGCAACGCGCCCCGGCTGCCGGAGCTGGTGCCGCTGCGGGTCGGCCGGATGCTGGCCTCGCCGTTCGCGTTCTTCCGGGGCGCGGCCGAGCTGATGGCCGCGGACCTGGCCGCCACCCCGGCCAGCGGGATCAGCGCGCAGATCTGCGGGGACGCGCACGCGGCCAACTTCGGGCTGTTCGGCACCAACGAGGGCCGGATCGTCATGGACATCAACGACTTCGACGAGACCGTGCCCGGCCCGTGGGAGTGGGACCTCAAGCGCCTGGCGACCAGCCTGGTGCTGGCCGGCCGCGAGGGCGGGGTCTCCGAGGACGGCTGCGCCAAGGCCGCCGAGGACGCGGTGCGCGCCTACCGCAAGACCATGGCCCGGCTGGCCGAGCTGCCGTTCCTGGAGTCCTGGAACGCGCTGGCCGACGCCTCCACGATCAGCAAGGTCAAGGCGGACGAGCTGCTCGACGACTTCGAGAAGGCCTCGAAGAAGGCGCGCAAGAACACCAGCCGCAGGGTCGCGGCCAAGTGGACCAGGCAGGTCGAGCGGGACCACTGGCGGTTCGTGGAGGAGCTGCCCGTGCTGAGGCACGTCAGCGCGCCCACCGCCGAGGCGGTCGCGGCCAGCCTGGACTCCTACGTCGGCACCCTGCGCGAGTCCCGCCGCAACCTGATCCGCCGCTACCGCGTGGCCGATGTGGCCTTCCGGGTGGTCGGCACCGGCAGCGTGGGCCTGCGCAACTACCTGGTCCTGTTGCACGGCAACGAGGACGACGCCCTGGTGCTCCAGGTCAAGCAGGCCAACCCGTCCTGCCTGGCGCAGTACCTGGACATCCCGGCCTACGAGCACGAGGGCAAGCGGGTGGTCGAGGGGGCCCGGCTGGTGCAGGCCGAGACGGACATCCTGCTCGGCTGGACCACGGTGGACGGGCGGCACTACATCGTGCGCCAGTTCCGCAACATGAAGGGCGACATCGACCCGACCGCGCTGCGCAAGGACCACCTCGACGACTACGGCAGGCTCGCCGGCGCGCTGCTGGCCAGGGCGCACTGCCGCTCGGCCGATCCCAGGCTGCTGGCGGGCTACTGCGGCGAGGACGACGAGCTGGACGAGGCGGTGGCCCGCTACGCGGTGCGCTACGCCGACGCCACCGAGGCCGACCACGCCGAGCTGGCGGCCGCGGTGAAGCGCGGCGAGCTGACGGCCGAGATCGAGGACCGGGACTGACCGGTCAGCGGGCGCGCTGGACCCTGGCCTCGTCCCAGACCGGCGCGTCCGCCTCGCTGACCGTGCCGTCGGCGCGGAAGATCAGGAAGCGGTCGAAGCTGGCCGCGAACCAGCGATCGTGGGTGACCGTGACCACCGTGCCGTAGAACTGCTCCAGCGCCTCCTGCAGGGCCTCGGCCGAGGTGAGGTCCAGGTTGTCGGTGGGCTCGTCGAGCAGCAGCAGGGTGGCCCCGGACAGCTCCAGCAGCAGGATCTGGAACCGGGCCTGCTGGCCGCCGGAGAGCGTCTCGAACCGCTGGTCGCCGCTGGTGTGCAGGCCGTAGCGGCGCAGCGCGGACATGGCCCGGCCGCGGTCCAGCCCGGTGCGGCCGTCCTCGCCGGTCCACAGCAGCTCGACCAGGGTCTTGCCCAGCCACTCCGGGTGGTCGTGGGTCTGCGCGAACAAGCCGGGCACCACCCTGGCCCCCAGCTTGCACAGTCCACTGTGGACGACCGAGGGATCTTCGTTGAGCAGGCGCAGGAAATGGCTCTTGCCGGAGCCGTTGGAGCCCAGCACCGCCACCCGGTCGCCGAAGAAGATCTCGGTGTCGAACGGCTTCATCAGCCCGGTCAGCTCCAGGCCGGCGCAGGTGATCGCGCGCAGCCCGGTGCGGCCGCCGCGCAGCCTGGGGGTGAGCTTCTCCTCGGTGGGCAGCTCCGGCGGCGGACCGGCCTCCTCGAACTTGCGCAGCCTGGTCTGCGCGGCCTGGTACTGCGAGGCCATGCCGTCGTTGTACTCGGCCTTCTGCTGCAACATCCGGACCAGTTCCTTGAGCTGCTGGCGCTTCTCCTCCCAGCGCCGGTGCAGCTCGGCGATCTTGTCCCAGCGCGCCTCCCGCGCGGCGTGCCAGGTGCGGAAGCTGCCGCTGTGCGTCCAGGCCGAGTGGCCCTCCACGGTGACCACGTGCGTGGCCGCCTGGGCCAGCAGCTCCCGGTCGTGGCTCACCAGCACGATCGCTTTGTCCGAAGTGGACAGTCGTTGTTCCAGCCAGCGCTTGCCGGGCACGTCGAGGTAGTTGTCCGGCTCGTCCAGCAGCAGCACCTGTTCCCGGCCGCGCAGCAGGACCTCCAGCACCAGGCGTTTCTGCTCACCGCCGGAGAGGGTCTTCACCCCGCGGAAGCGCGCCCGGTCGAACGGCACGCCCAGCGCGGCCACGGTCACGGTGTCCCAGAGCACCTCGGCCTCGTAGCCGCCGACCTCGCCCCAGGCGACCAGCGCGGCCGCGTAGCGCATCTGGGTGGGTTCGTCGTCGGTGTCCATCAGCTTCAGCTCGACCTCGTCGAGCTCGGCCGCAGCGGCCCTGATCGGCTCCGGCGCGACCGCCAGCAGCAGGTCGCGGACCGTGCGGTCATCGCGCACCGAGCCGACGAACTGCGGCATCACCGCCAGCCCGCCCTGCACCGACACGCTGCCCTCCACCGGCTTCAGCTCGCCGGCGAGGATGCGCAGCAGCGTGGTCTTGCCCGCGCCGTTGGCGCCCACCAGCGCGACCACCTGACCGGCACTGGCCTTCACCGACACCTCGGCGAACAACTCGCGCCCGTCCGGCAGGACATAGGACAGGCCGCCTGCCTCGAGATAACCCACGCCGCCGATGGTGCCCGAGCGCCGGGGCGGCTGGCGAACGCTTTACCGCCCAGCGGCCGCGGCGTCGCGCGAAAGGGCGACCAGGCGGGAGACCGCGCGCAGGTACTTCTTCCGGTAGCCGCCGCGCAGCATCTCCTCGGTGAACAGCTCGGAGAGCGGCTGCCCGGAGACCACCACCGGGATGGCCCGGTCGTACAGCCGGTCGGCCAGCACCACCACCCGCAGCGCCACGTCCTGGTTGGGCACCGCGTGCAACTCGCGCAGGTGCACCGCGCGCACCCCGTCCAGCAGCCGCCCGTACTTCGACGGGTGCAGGGTGGCCAGGTGCGCGCACAGCTCGGCGAAATCGTCCACAGTGGACCCCGGCCTGGCCGCGGCCAGCGCGTCGAGTTCGACTGAGGCGACCGGATCCGGCGCGGGCGGCAGGCCGCGGTGCCGGTAGTCCGGGCCGTCCACCCGGACCACGGTGAACTTCGCCGACATCGCCTGGATCTCGCGCAGGAACAGCTCCGCGTCGAAGCGGCCCTCGCCGAGCTTGTCCGGCAACGTGTTCGAGGTCGCCGCCACGAACACCCCGGCGTCGGTCACCTCCCGCAGCAGCCGGGTGACCATGGTGGTGTCGCCGGGGTCGTCCAGCTCGAACTCGTCGATGGCCAGCAGCCGGTGCTCCGACAGCCTGCGCACCGCCTCGGCGAAACCCAGCGCGCCGACCAGGTGGGTCAGCTCGACGAAGGTGCCGTAGGCCTTGGGGCCGGGCACCGCGTGCCAGACCGAGGCGAGCAGGTGCGTCTTGCCCACGCCGAACCCGCCGTCGAAGTACAGCCCCGGCTTGGCCACCGCGGCCGGCTTGGCGCCGAACAGGCCGCCAATCCAGGACTTGCGCGGCGGACCGGTGATCACCTTGGCGCAGAAGGCCTGCCCGGCCTCGACCGCGGCGGCCTGGCTGGGCTCCTCCGGGTTGGGCAGGTAGGACTCGAAGCGCACCGCGTCGAACCGGGGCGGCGGGACCATCCCGGCCACCAGGTCCGCCGGGTCGATCTCCGGGCGACGATCCACCAGGCGCACGCTCGACATTCCGGCAGCGTATCCGGCGCCAGGGCGGCTAGTGCAGGCCCGCCCACAGCAGCAGCTGCCCGGCCAGCGCGGCCACCAGCAGGCCCAGCAACGCCGCGGCCACCCCGGTCGGCACCGGCCGCCACACCGCCATCCGGTCCAGCAGGGCCAGCGCGATGCCGCCGACCACCAGCCCGCCCAGGGCCACCGCCACCGCCACGAGCAGGCCGAACGCGGGCGCCAGGCCCAGCACCCCGGCCGCGCAGCAGGCCAGCAGCACCGCGGCCGCGGGCAACAACGAGTCCGTCCGCTTCTTCCGTCTGAGGTCTTCCACGGGCACCGTCCCCGACATCGGCGTCGAAACCTCTCACCCTGGATACGAGGGAAACACGGCCCCCGGACCACTCGCCGGTGGTCCTTCTCACATCGTGACCTGGCCGCCCGCGCCGCCCGGCGAGCGGACCGAGGGGGTCCCGTGCTCAGATAGAGGTGTGGACTGGCTCTGGCCCTCGAACTCCCCCGCCGTCAGGACGCCCGCCGACGAGAGCGGGCTCGAAGCGCGCTACGCCTACCCCGAGGGGCTGACCCGGCCCTGGCTGCGGGTCAACTTCGTGTCCAGTGTGGACGGTGCGGTGACCGTGGAAGGGCGCTCCCGCGGGCTGTCCACCGAGCTGGACAAGGAGATCTTCCTGCTGTCCAGGGACCTGGCCGACGTCATCCTGGTGGGGCTGCGCACCGCGGTGATCGAGGGCTACGCGGGCGCCAAGCCGGGCGCCGAGCGGCGGGCCCGCCGGGCCAGGCACGGGCTGTCCGCGGCGCCGCCGATCGCGCTGGTCACCACCACCTGCGCGCTGGACCCCGACTCGGCGCTGCTGACCGACACCAGGGTGCCACCGATCGTGTTCACCTGCTCGAACGCGCCTGCCGAGCGCCGGGCGGCGCTGACCGCGGCGGGCGCGGAGGTGGTGCTCACCGGCGAGGCGAGCGTGGACCTGGCCGTGGTGCTCGGCGAGCTGGACCGGCGCGGGCTGCGCCGGGTCGACTGCGAGGGCGGGCCCACCCTGTTCGGCTCGCTGATCGCCGCCGACCTGGTGGACGAGGTGTGCCTGACCGTCTCCCCGCTGCTGACCTCCGGCGACGCCACCCGGATCGCGCACGGCGCGCACCCGGACGCGCCCCGCGCGCTGCGCCTGGACTCGGTGCTGCACGAGGACGGCGCGCTGTTCCTGCGCTACCTGCGGGACCAACCGTGACCAGGGCCGACACCGACCTGCTCGCCGCGGCGGCGCGCGGGGACGACACGGCCTTCGACGACCTGGTGCGCCGGCACACCAACCGGATGTACCGGATCGCGCTGCGCATCGTGGGCGACCCGGCCGAGGCCGAGGACGTGGTGCAGGAGGCCTGGGTGTCGGCCTGGCGCGGGCTGGGCCGCTTCCGCGGCGAGGCCGCGCCGACCACCTGGCTGTTCCGGGTGGTCACCAACACCGCACTGGCCCACCTGCGCAAACGGCGGCCGACCGTGCCGCTGGAGGACACCGTCGAGCCCGCGATGACCGATGTCGCCGCCGACCCTGAACGGGCCGCGCTGCGCAGCGAGCAGACCGACCTGGTGCTGCGCGCGATCGCCACCCTGGAACCCAGCCAGCGGGTGCCGCTGGTGCTGCGTGAGCTGGAGGAACTCAGCTACGAGGAGGTGGCCGAGGTGCTGGACGTGCCGGTGCCGACGTTGCGCTCCCGGCTCTACCGCGCCAGGGTGGCTCTGCTCGCCAAGTTGGAGGAACTGCGATGACCGGAGCGAACGCGGCCCTGCCGTGCGGCCGTCTGCGCGGTGACCTCCTGGCGCTGGTCGTCGACGGCGAGCTGGAACCGGCCGACGCCGAGCTGGCCGGGCACGCCCGCGACTGCCCGCACTGCCAGGCCGAGCTAGGCGCGCTGGACGGCCGCTGGGGCGCGGTGCGCGCCGCGGCCAAGGCCCCGGTGCCGATCCCGGACGGGCTGGCCGCGCGGATGCTGGCCGGGGTGCGCGGGCTGCGCGGGGTGTTCTCCGCCGCGGACGCCGAGCTGGACCAGGGCGAGGGCAGGCTGACCGTGTCCGCGCGGGCGGTGCTCACGCTGGCCCGCCAGTTCGCGGTGGACGCCGTGCACGAGCTGCCGGGGGTGCACCTGCGCGGGCTCACCGGCGACGGCGCCGCGATCACCGTGTCGGTGTCGGTGCGCTACGGGGTGGCCGCGGACCTCATCGCCCAGCGGCTGCGGCAGGACCTGCGCGCCCGGCTGGCCGGCTCGCTGGACACCGCCGCGCCTGAGGTCACCGTGGAGGTGGCCGACGTGCTGCCGCCCCGACCGGGTATCGGACTTCCCCAGTTCGAGTGACAAACCGCAATGCGGTGGAGCTGCGGGGCATCCGAACCGATGTCAGGTGAAGGACGAACACCTGACGTCGACACGATGCGAAGGAGTCCCCATGGCGCAGTCCACCACCACCGAGTCCGTGCCCGTCGCCCGCGGCGGCAACACCCCGGCCCGGCTGGCTGACGACACCTCGCAGGGCAAGACCACCATCTCCGCCTCGGTGGTGCAGAAGATCGCCGGCATCTCCGCTCGGGAGATCTCCGGGGTGCACGCGATGGGCGGCGGGGTCTCCAGGGCCTTCGGCGCGCTGCGCGAGCGCATCCCCGGCGGCGGCACCTCGGCCACCTCCGGCGTGCAGGTCGAAGTGGGCGAGAAGCAGGCCGCGATCGACCTGGACATCGTGGTCGAGTACGGCGCGTCCATTGTGGACCTGGCCAAGGCGGTGCGGCGCAACGTGATCACCGCGGTTGAGCGGATGACCGGCCTCGAGGTGATCGAGGTCAACATCGCGGTCAACGACATCAAGCTGCCCAGTGAGGACGACGAGGACAGCGAGACCAACACCAGGGTCGAATGATGACGGCCGAGCTGGCGGACCGGATCGCCCAGGTCGTGCTGACCCACCCGAGCGTGGTGTCCCTGCACGGCGGCGCGTACGGGCAGGTGCTCTCGTACCTGCCCGGCCGCAAGGTGATCGGGGTGCGCAGCACCGGAGACGGCGAGCCGGTGGAGGTCGGGGTGGTGCTGCGCTTCGGCGAACCGCTGCCGGAGGTGGTCACCGAGCTGCGCCAGCGGGTGCGGCAGGTGACCGGCGCGGTGCCGGTGGACATCACCGTGGTCGACGTGGTGGAGCCCGGCGAGTAGGCGCCGATGGTGGACACGGGCGGCGAGCCCCCGGCGGACCGGGCGGCCTTCCGCGAGTACGTCCGGCGGCACCACCCCGATGTCGGCGGCGACCCGGTGGCCTTCGCCGCCGCGGTGGCGGCCTACCGGCGGCGGCAGGCCGAAGCTGAGTCCGAAGTGGACGACCGGTTCGACGCGCCGGTGGAGATTGTGGTGACACCGCGGGGGATCCGCGGGATCGCCACCCGGATCGGCCGGTGGCGGGCGAAACGCAGGCGCCCGCCCCGGGTGAACTAAGGAGTGGGTTCGACGTGAACAGCACCCAGACCGGCCTGCTGGCCGGGCTCGTCCTCGGCGCGGCAGGCGCCCTCGGCGGGTTCACCGCTTTCCTGATCACCGTGCTCGTCGGCGCCATCGGCCTGGTCGTGGGCAAGGTGCTCGACGGCGAGCTGGACCTCGGCGAGCTGCTCGGACGTGGGAAGGACCGGTGAGCCAGCCCGATCCGGCGGACCGCGGCGGGCTGAGCATCGACCCCGGCGTGCTGCGCAAGGTGGTCGAGCACAGCGCGGACGGGGTGCCCGGCACCCTGCGTGTGCCCCGGAAGCTGGCCGGGGTCGGGATCGGTGAGCAGGGCGCCAGCGCCCGGCTCACCCTCTCCGGCAAGGACATCGACGTGCGGCTGGACCTGGCGCTGCGCTACCCGGCCCCGGTCCGGTCCACTGTGGACGCGGTGCGGGTGGCGGTCAGCGACGAGCTCGAGCGGATCACCGGGTACCGGGTGCGGGTGGTGGACGTGACCGTCTCCGCGCTGCTGCCGGAGACCCGGCCGAGGGTGGAGTGACGTGATGCGGCTGATCGTGCGACTGCTGTCGACCCTGCTGGGACTGGCGCTGGCCGCCGCGGGCGCGCTGCTCGCGGTGGAGTTCGCCTGGGCTGCCTGGAAACCCGGCGAGCACGTGCTGGTGCCCTGGCGGGACTGGACCGCGGCACTGGGTTCGGTGGACTGGACCGCGACGGTGACCAGGCTGGTCGCCGGCGGGCTGCTGCTGCTCGGGCTGGTGCTGCTGTGGGTGGCCACCGGCGCGCGGCGGCGGGATGTCCGGCTGGCCGATCCGGCGCCGGAGGTCACCGTGACCACCTCGCCGCGTTCGCTGGCCCGGCTGGTGGGCACCAGGGTGCGCGCCGAGGACGGGGTGAGCGCGGCCACCGTGACCGCCTCGGTGGCCAGGGTCCGGGTGCGTGCCGCCAGCCGGTTGCTGGCCAAGAACGAGCTGCGGCCCAGGGTGCTCGAGGTGACCAGGACCGTGGTGACCGATCTGCCGCTGCCGCGCACCCCCAAGGTGTCCGTGGTGGTGGCTTCGCCGAAGGAGCGCCGATGAGCACTCGATCCGCGGCCGCGGTGGCCCGTTCCGCCCGCGCCGAACGTGTCCTGACCGGCGGGGCCGGGGTGCTGGCGATCTTGCTCGGCGTCGGCGCGCTGGTGCTCGGCTCCGGGTGGCTGGGCGCGGGGCGGGCGGGTCGGCCGGTGCTGGATCCGATGATCAGGGACTGGCTGCTCGCGCACCGGCCATGGGTGCTCGGCGTCGGTATCGCGCTCGGGCTGCTGGTGCTGGTGCTGGGCCTGCGCTGGGTGGTGCGCTCACTGCGCCCGGAGACCCGGCCCGACCTGCGGCTGGACGGGTTCGGCCCGAGCCGGGTGACGATCACTTCCGGCGCGTTCGCCGAGGCGGTGCGGGCCGACGCGGCCAGGGTGAACGGGGTCAGCCGGGCGCACGCGCGGCTGGTGGGCAGTGTGGAGCGGCCCGCGCTGCGGCTGTCGCTGTGGCTGGCCGAGGGCACCGATGTGCGCACGGTGTGGCAGCAGCTGGACGAGACCGTGCTGAGCCGGGCGCGGGCCTGTCTCGGGGTGGAGACACTGCCGACCGCGGTGCGCCTCGAACTGGACAGCGCGCGTCGTCAGCGGGTGCGGTGAACGGCTGCGCAACCGGTTGCGACCAGGCATGATGGCCCGCATGACGCTGCCGCTGACCCCGCCCGTCCAGCCGATGCTGGCCAGCCCGGTGGACGAGGTGCCCGACCGCGACGGACTGCTGTTCGAGCCGAAGTGGGACGGGTTCCGCTGCGTGGTCTTCCGCGACGGCGACTCGGTGTTCCTGCAGTCCCGCTCCGGCAAGGACCTGGCCAGGTACTTCCCGGAGGCGGTGGAGTTCCTGCGCGCCGGGTTGCCGGACCGGGTGGTCATCGACGGTGAGCTGGTGGTCGAGGTGGACGGCGAGCTGGACTTCGACGCGCTGACCGAACGGATCCACCCGGCGGCCAGCCGGATCACCCTGCTGGCCGCGCAGCACCCGGCCCGGTTCATCGCCTTCGACCTGCTCGCGCACGGCGAGGAGAGCTTGCTGGAGCTGCCGTTCACCGAGCGGCGGGCCCGGCTGGAGAAGCTGTTCGAGCAGGTCAGCGGCGATCGGGTGCACCTGACCCCGGCGACGGCCGAGATCGCCACCGCGCGCGAGTGGTTCACCCTGTTCGAGGGCGCGGGCCTGGACGGGCTGATCGCCAAACCCGCGGACGAGCCGTACGCGCCGGGCAAGCGCACCCTGTTGAAGATCAAGCACGCGCGCACCGCGGACTGCGTGCTGGCCGGGATGCGCTGGCACGTCAAGACCGAGCCGGGCACCGCGGTCGGCTCGCTACTGCTCGGCCTCTACGACGACAAGGGCGTGCTGCACCACGTCGGCGTGATCGGCTCCTTCCCGGCGGCCAAGCGCAAGGCCCTGGTCGAGGAGCTGGCCGAGCTGCGCGAGGGCGCGGAGGACAACCACCCCTGGCTGACCGGCGAGTCCGAGGGCCAGCGCCTGCCCGGCGCGATCAACCGCTGGCGCAGCAACGAGCAGAGCTGGCTGCCGCTGCGCCCGGAGCGGGTGGTGGAGATCGCCTACACCCAGACCGAGGGCGGTTTCCCGGCCCGGCTGCGCCACAACGGCCTGTTCCTGCGCTGGCGGCCGGACCGGGAGCCGGACTCCTGCCGCTACGACCAGCTCGACCAGCCCGCGAAGTACGACCTGGACTCGGTCCTGGGCGGCGAGGTCAAACCCGCCTGACCCGCGTTCACCCTGGCCTCACCCCGGCCGTGCGAAGCTGCGGTCAGCCTGTCACCGGACCCGGGGAGATCATCAGTGCCGCGCCGTCGAGCCTCCATCAGCGTCGGCGCGATGGCCGTGGTGTCCGCACTGGTCCTGTCCGCCTGCGCGGTCGGGCCCTCGGACCGGCCAGCGGTCGCGCACGACGGCAGTGGCGCGGGCCCCGGCGGTCCGCCGCCGACCTCCGCCCCGGCCAGGCCGATCCCGCCGCTGACCGAACCCAAGGACGTCGGACTGTCCTTTGTGGACTGCACGGACACGGTGAACCGCAAGCTGGGCAGTCCGAACGGTCTCCGGGTCGGCTGCGCGAAGCTGCCCACCACACTGGACTCGCCGACCAGGCCGGGTCGCGGCAACACCCGGATCCAGCTGACCAAGGTCGGCGAGGGCAAGCACCCGCTGGTGGTGCTCAACGACGCCATGGGCGAACCCGGTTCGCTGTACGCGGTGCGGCTGGCCGCGCAGCTGCCCAAGGAGATCCTGGACGTCTTCCACCTGATCGGCGTGGACCGGCGCGGCACCGGCGACTCCGACGCGGTGCGCTGCGTGAACCAGCCGTCCCGCAGCGCGATGGTCGGCTTCGACCCGGCGGTCACCGACGCCGGCGCCCTGGGCGAGCTGCTGGAGACCACCAGGGACGCCGCCCAGGAGTGCATGCTGGACCTGGACGAGCAGCTGGGCGCCTTCGACACCGCGCGCACCGCCAACGACATGAACGCCCTGCGCGAGGCACTGGGCGTGCCGCAGCTGAACGCGGTGGCCCGCGGTGACGCCTCGCGGGTGCTGACCGTCTTCGCCGAGCGCTACCAGGACGAGGTGGGCCGCTTCATCCTGGACGGCTCCCCCGATCCCACGGTCGACGCGGTGGGCCAGGCCGAAGCCCGAGCCAGCGGCCTCAAGGACGCCTTCGCCGCCTTCACCGCCGACTGCGCCACCCGAGGCTGCCCCCTGGGCGCCACCCCCGACCAGGTGGTCAACGACCTGGTGGGCAAACTACGCGGCGAGCCCCTGCGCGGCGCCCGCATCACCTTCCAGTCGGGAACCGCGCTGCGCGCCATCGCCGCCGGCCTGGCCGACCGCCCCCGCTGGCCGGAGCTCGCCGAGGCCATCACCAAGGCCCGCGACGGCGACGCCAGCGGCCTGGAATCCTTCGTGCTACCACTGTGGAACGGCCCCGACCGCGACATGATCCGCCTGGACGGCGGCCTGGTCACCACCTGCAACGACACCACGACCAGGGTCGACCCGGCGCGCGCGGCCACCCTGGCCCAGGAGTGGACAGCGAAGTACCCGATCTTCGGCGCACTGAGCGCCCACGAACTGGCCTGGTGCATGCCCTGGCCGGTGCCCGCCCAGCCCCTGCCCATCCCCCGCGCGCCGGAAGCGCCGCCGATGTTGGTGCTGGGCACGGAAAAGGACGCGGTGACCCCACTGGCGGGCACCACCAAGACGGCCGAGGCGCTGGCCACGGCGGTGCAGGTCAACTGGCAGGGCGCGGGCCACGGCGCGTTCGCCCGGTCCAGCTGCGTCAACGAGGCGAGCAGGCTGTACCTGGTCGAGGGCAAGGCCCCGACAAACGGAACGGTGTGCCCCCCGTAGCCGGGAAGGCACACCGTTCGGCTCGTGAGTTCAGCAGTTGGGACAGCAGTTGTCCCCGCAGCCGGTGCACTTGGCGCAACAACCACAACCTGCCATAGCAGCCTCCGATGATCGCATGCTGTGCCTGCCCAACTACGGTAAGCAACTTTCCTGTTCAGTTCGTACCGCCACCAGCGTGACGGCTGCGCACAAAACGGTGACGTTTCTGCACTACAAACCAGCGGCCGATTCCGGGTGAAAACCCACGAAGAGGGCCTCTCGTCTTCTCCGTACGGCCTGGAGACCGCGCACCGCATCCCGCCGAGCAGACGCTCACAGCAACCGCCGCCAATGCCGCGCAGCGTGACGGCGGCTGGTCGGTGGGATGTGGTTCGCTGTCGGAAGGTCGTGCGGAGAAGACGAGAGGACCGCGAGCACGCTGGAACCGGCCCCGGCAGCCTGCTCAACCCCGCAACCTGCTCGTCCCGGCTTTTGACTTGTCCCCCACCTCCGGGGGTCTGCCCGTCCGGCGAGGACATTCTTTTGATCTTCGGGGCTAAAAAGAAAGATCAAGAGCGTCCTCGCCGGACGGGCAGGAATCAAAGCATGGGGGGGAAAGTCAAAGGCAGAGACGCAGGCGGGTCTTGAGGTTCCCCATGCCCGTCAACCCTCCGAAATCAAACCACATCCCAGCCCACGGCCGCCCTCGCGTTGCGTGGCCTTGGCGGCGGTTGCTGTGAGCGTCCGTGGGCTGGGATGTGGTTAGTTTTCTCCAGGTTGACGGGCATGGGGAACCTCAAGACTTCGGACAGGTTTTGAAAAGCCAGCCCGTCGCTGGTTCTTGGTCGCTCAGCCTTCTTTGCCCTGTTGGAAGGTGTCCAGGATCCGTTGTGCCGCTTGGGCTGGGGTCACCGTGCCCTCGGCTACCTGCTTCGTCAGCGCCGGTCCCAGTTCCCGTACTCCCGGGTGGCTGTGCAGCTCGTGCAGCAACCTGTCGTGCACCATCGCCCAGGTCCAGCCCAGCAACTGGTTGCGGCGCTTGGCATCCAGTTCTCCGGCGGCGTCGAGTTGGTCGCGGTGGCGGGTCACTTGCGCCCAGACCTCGGCGATGCCCTGGTCGTCGCGGGCGCTGCACGTGAGGACCGGGGTGTCCCAGGTGGCGTCTGCCGAGCGCAGGAGGCGGAGGGCGCCCGCTAGTTCTCGGGCGGCGCGGGCGGCTTCCTTGGCGTGGTCGCCGTCTGCCTTGTTGACGGCGATGACGTCGGCCAGTTCCAGGACGCCCTTCTTTATTCCCTGCAACTGGTCTCCGGTGCGGGCCAGGGTGAGCAGGAGGAAGGTGTCGACCATGTCGGCGACGGTGACCTCGGACTGGCCTACGCCGACCGTTTCGACCAGGACCACGTCGTAGCCCGCCGCTTCCATCACCACGATGGTTTCGCGGGTCGCCTTTGCCACTCCGCCAAGGGTTCCGGCGGTGGGGCTGGGGCGGACAAAGGCGTTGGGGTCCGCGGAGAGGCGGGTCATCCTGGTTTTGTCGCCCAGGATGCTGCCGCCGCTCTTGGTGGAGGACGGGTCGACCGCCAGGACCGCTACCCGGTGGCCTTCGGCGGTGAGGCGGCTGCCCAGGGTGTCGATGAATGTGGACTTGCCCGCACCTGGGACGCCGGTGATGCCGATGCGGCGGGCCTTGCCGGCGTGGGGTTGCAGTTCCGCCAACAGGTTCTGGGCGGTGGCGCGGTGGTCGGCTCGTCTGGACTCGACCAGGGTGACCGCGCGAGCGACCCAGGACCGGTCGCCCGCGAGCACTCCCTCGGCGTACGTGCCGACGTCGATGGGGCCGCGCATCAGCCCTGCTGGTCGGTCAGGACCTTCAGCAGGTCCAGGGCGGCCTCGGCGATCACGGTGCCGGGCGGGAAGATCGCGGTGGCACCTGCGGCCCGTAGCTCGTCGAAGTCCTGGGGCGGGATCACGCCGCCGACCACGATGAGGATGTCCTCGCGGCCCTGGGACTCCAGCTCCTGCCGCAGGGCGGGCACCAGGGTGAGGTGACCGGCGGCGAGGCTGGAGACGCCGACGATGTGCACGTCGGCCTCGATGGCCTGGCGGGCCACCTCGGCCGGGGTCTGGAACAGCGGGCCCACGTCCACGTCGAAGCCCAGGTCGGCGAAGGCGGTGGCGATGACCTTCTGGCCGCGGTCGTGACCGTCCTGGCCCATCTTGGCGACCAGGATTCTCGGCCTGCGGCCCTCGGCCTCCTCGAAGGCCTCGGCGGCCCTGCGGGTGCGTTCGATGTTGCTCACCGCACCGGCCTCCTCCCGGTAGACCCCGGAGATCACCCTGATCTGGCCGGAGTGGCGGCCGTAGACCTTCTCCAGCGCGTCGGAGATCTCGCCGACGGTGGCCTTGGCGCGGGCCGCGTTGATGGCCAGTGCCAACAGGTTCCGGTCGAGACCAGCCTCGCGGCGGCCGTTGGCGGCGTCGTCGGCTGCCTTGGTCAGAGCGTCCAAAGTGGACTGGGTCGCCGCGCTGTCCCGCTCCTCGCGCAGGCGGCGCAGCTTCTCCACCTGCTGGGCGTACACGCCCGCGTTGTCCACCTTGAGCACGTCGATGGCCTCGTCCGCGGTGACCCGGTACTTGTTCACCCCGATCACCGGCTGCCTGCCGGAGTCGATGCGCGCCTGGGTGCGGGCCGCGGCCTCCTCCACGCGCAGCTTCGGGATGCCCTCGTCGATGGCCTTGGCCATCCCGCCCGCGGCCTCGACCTCCTCGATGTGGCCCCACGCGCGGCGGGCAAGGTCGTAGGTGAGGCGCTCCACGTAGTTGCTGCCGCCCCACGGGTCGATCACCCGCGTGGTGCCCGACTCCTGTTGCAGCAGCAGCTGGGTGTTGCGGGCGATCCGCGCGGAGAAGTCGGTGGGCAGCGCCAGCGCCTCGTCCAAGGCGTTGGTGTGCAAGGACTGCGTGTGGCCCTGGGTGGCGGCCATCGCCTCCACACAGGTGCGCACCACGTTGTTGAACACGTCCTGCGCGGTCAGCGACCAGCCCGAGGTCTGCGAGTGCGTGCGCAGCGACAGCGACTTGGCGTTCTTGGGATCGAACTGCTTCACCAGCTTCGCCCACAGCAGGCGGGCCGCGCGCAGCTTGGCGACCTCCATGAAGAAGTTCATGCCGATCGCCCAGAAGAAGCTCAGCCGAGGGGCGAACGCGTCGATGTCCAGGCCCGCGTCCCGGCCGGCCCGCAGGTACTCCACGCCGTCGGCCAGGGTGTAGGCCAGCTCCAGGTCGGCCGTGGCCCCGGCCTCCTGGATGTGGTAGCCGGAGATGGAGATCGAGTTGTACCGCGGCATCTTCTGCGAGGTGAAGGAGAAGATGTCGGAGATGATCTGCATCGAGGGCTGCGGCGGGTAGATGTAGGTGTTGCGGACCATGAACTCCTTGAGGATGTCGTTCTGGATGGTCCCGGCCAGCTGCTCCGGCGCCACCCCCTGCTCCTCGGCGGCCACGATGTAGAGCGCCAGCACCGGCAGCACCGCGCCGTTCATGGTCATCGACACGCTCATCTTGTCCAGCGGGATGCCGTCGAAGAGCTGCCGCATGTCGTAGATCGAGTCGATCGCCACGCCCGCCATGCCGACGTCACCGGGCACCCGCGGGTGGTCGCTGTCGTAGCCGCGGTGGGTGGGCAGGTCGAAGGCCACCGACAGGCCCTTCTGCCCAGCGGCCAGGTTGCGGCGGTAGAAGGCGTTGGACTCCGCGGCGGTGGAGAAACCCGCGTACTGGCGGATGGTCCACGGCTGGTTGACGTACATGGTCGGGTACGGCCCGCGCAGGTACGGCGCGATACCCGGGTAGGTGCCCAGGAAGTCCAGGCCCTCGGTGTCCGCGGCGGTGTAGAGCGGGTTGACCGTGATGCCCTCCGGCGTCTCCCACACCAGGTTCTCGGCGTCCTTGCCGGTGGCCTCGGTGAGCGCGGAGCGCCAGCTCGCCGGGTCCGCGGCGGCGGCCGGGACACCCAGGTCGACCTGGCCGAAGTCGGGGATCAGGTTGCGCGGCATCAGAAAGCCACCCCCAGGTCGGTGAGCGTGCTGCGGAGGACACCGAGTGCGTCGCATCCGGCGAAGAGGTAGTCGTCGATGCCCGCGGCCTTGTCGCTCTCGGCGCGGTCGCCGGGCTTGCCGGCCAGCCAGATCCGTTGCGCGCCAGCGGCTTTCAGCGCCTCGGCGACCGGGGCGGCATGCTCGGCGTAGCTCTTGTCGCTGCCGCACAGGCACACCACGCTCGCGCCACTGTCCTTGAACGCGGCCGCGATCGCCGCCGGGTCGGTGCCGGGGCCGCTGTCCGGGGTGGCGATGCCGCCTGCCTGGAACAGGTTCGCGGCGAAGGTGGCGCGCGCGGTGTAGGAGGCCACCGAGCCCAGTGTGGCCAGGAAGACCGTGGGCCGCTGCGGCGCCTGGTCCGAGGCGGTGCGCAGGTCCTCGAACTCCTGCGCGTACCGAACCCTGGGCAGGCCGCCGGTGGGCGGGGCCGGGTTCGGTGTGCGGACCGGCAGCTTCTCGGTCAGGTTCGGGAACTCGCTGACGCCGGTGATCGCGTCCTTGCGGTGCGCGATCCGCTTGGCGCGCTTGGCCTGGGTGGCCGCCAGCCGCTGCTCGATGAGCCCGTCGGCCAGCGCCGCCTCGAAGCCACCGGCGCGCTCGATCTCGGTGAAGAAGGCCCAGGCGGCCTGCGCCAGGTCCTCGGTGAGCCGCTCCACGTAGTAGGAACCGCCTGCCGGGTCGATCACCCTGGCCACGTGCGACTCCTCCACCAGCAGCGCCTGGGTGTTGCGCGCGATCCGCCTGGCGAAGTCGTCCGGCAGGCCCAGGCAGGCGTCGAAGGGTTGCACGGTGACGGAGTCCGCCCCGCCCACACCCGCGCCGAAGCAGGCCAGCGTGGTGCGCAGCATGTTCACCCACGGGTCGCGGGCGGTCATCATCGCCGAGGAGGTCACCGCGTGCTGCCGCTGCGCGGGCGCACCCGCCTGGCACACCTCACCGACCCTGGCCCACAGCCGCCGGGCGGCGCGGAACTTGGCGATGGTGAGGAACTGGTCGGCGGTGGCGGCGTAGCGGAACTCCAGCTGCGCGAAGGCGGTGTCCACGTCCAGCCCGGCCTCGGTCAGCGCGCGCAGGTAGGCGGTGGCCACCGCGAGCGAAGCGCCCAGCTCCTCGGCGTCCGAGCCGCCCGCGTCGTGGAAGACGGTGCCGTCCACGGTCAGCGTGCGCAGCCTCGGGTACTTCGCGGCGACCCTGGCGGCCAGCGCGGCGGCGGCCCCGAGGTCGGTGTCCGCGCCGGTGCGGGCGCGCAGGCCGAGCGGGTCGGCGCCCAGGTTGCCGGACAGCTCGCCGTCGGGCACCCCGCGCTCGGCGGCCAGCGCGAACAGCGCCTCGGCCGCGGCCTCGGTGTCCGGCCCCGCGTCCAGCACGATCGCGGCCAGGTCCAGGTACACCCCGTCCAGCACCCCTGGCAGGGCCTCGATCGGCAGCGCGTCCCCGCCGAGGGTGAGCCAGAGCGAGCTGACGCCGTTCTCCAGGTCCGCCAGCACCGCCTCGCGGCTGATGGCCGGATCGGGGTGGCTGTGCCGCTGGCGGACGTCCCAGCCGCCCGGAACCGCGCCCTCCGGCTTGCTGCCCCTGGTGTACGGCGCGAGGCCGGGCAGGCCGGTCTCAGGGGCCGCGTCCTCACGGGTGTAGAGCGGGTTGACGGTGATGCCGTCATACGTCGTGCGCGAGAGCCTGGATTCGGGGAACTCCGGCAGCTCGGTCACGCCGGACTTGCGGAGCACGCCCGCGACCAGCTCCCGCCACTGCCCCAGCTCTGGCTGCGGGAACTCCGCGGCCAGGGTGAGCTGCTCGCCAGGCAAAGTCATGCAGCGGATCGTAGCCAGGATGCGCGGTCAGAAACCCTTAGTCGTGGCCCGACCCACCCCTAACTTTTCGAGTCATCGGATGACTGGGGTGTCGTTCAAGTCCGTGAACTGGGAATACGCCAAACGAATCACACCAAAGTCCAGGTAAACATCGTATGATTCGCCCCCATGTCACCCCTTTCCAGGCGACGTTTCCTCCACCGTGGTTCGGCCGCCGCCGGACTCGTGACTCTCGGCGCTGGCTGGACCACCGCCGCGACCACCGCGTGGGCCGAACCCTCCGCCGAGGCGTTCGGGCCCAAGAACGTGCACCGCGACATCGCGCGGGACGCCCGCATGCTCTGGCGCAAGCTGCCGACCAGCTGGCAGGACGCGCCCTTCCTGGCCAACGGTTTCCTCGGCGTGCAGGTCTACCGCGGCGCGAACGCCAACGAGCTGCGGTTCATGCTCAGCCACAGCGAGGTGCAGGACCAGCGGCCCCAGTGGGAGGCCGCGGTCGGCCTGTCCCGGCTGCCGATCGGCTACCTGACCCTCACCCTGGCCGGCACCGTCACCGCGGTCGACTGGCAGCTGGACCTGTGGGACGCCGAGCTCTCCGGCACGGTCACCACCACCGCGGGCAGCCTGAGCTTCCGCGCGCTGGTGCACAACGACCGGGGCGTGCTGCTGGTCTCGCTGAGCCCGAACGCCGGTGAGGAGGCGGCCGCGTGGGGCTTCACCGCGATGCCGTCCAAGACCACCCGCCTGATCCGGATCCCACCGGACTACACCGCCAACCCGGACCCGCGGGCCGGCAGCTCGGCCGGGGTGTCCTATGTGGAGCAGCCGCTGCACGCCGGGGGTGGCTACACCACCGCCTGGCAGGAGAAGCGTATCGGCACAAAGCGGCTGCTGGCGGCCACCGTGGCCTACGGGTTTCCACAGTCCACCTCCACCGGGGACGCGGTCACCGCGGTCCGGCACGCCCAGCTGGCCGGGCTGGACCCGCTGGTCTTCGCCCACCGCGCGTGGTGGCACCGGTTCCACTCCAGGAGCCTGGTCTCGGTGCCGGACAAGTGGGTGCAGCGCTTCTACTGGATCCAGCTGTACAAGATGGCCTGCGCCACCAGGGAGAACGCGCCGGTCACCAGCGAGTGGGGCCCGTGGTTCCCCGAGGGCGGCGGCAGCTGGACCGCGGTGTGGTGGAACCTCAACGTGCAGATCACCTATCCGTTCGCCGGCATCGCCAACCACCCCGAGCTGGACGCGGTGACGCAGACCTTCCGCAAGCACCACAAGAACCTCGAGTTCTCGGTGCCGCCGGAGCTGCGCGACGGCCAGACCTACGCGCTGGCCCACCCCGGCGACCGCACCCTGCGCTCCGGCGGGCCGAAGCTCGGCGCGGAGATCCCCGGCAACGCCACCGTCGGCCGTCCCGGCACCTCCACCAAGACCGACCAGACCGGCAACCTGATCTGGGGCCTGCACAACGTCTGGCTCAGCTACCGGCACAGCATGGACCGACGGATCCAGCGGGACGTGCTGTACCCGTTGCTGCGCAAGGCACTCAACTTCTACCTGCACTTCCTCAAGCCGGGCCCGGACGGCCTGCTGCACCTGCCGCTGACCCGCTCGCCGGAGTTCGCCGACGCGGTGGACGCCACCTACGACCTGTCCCTGATCCGCTGGGCCGCCCGCACCCTGCTGGAGACCACCACGCAGCTGCGCGTCGACGACCCGCTGGCCCCGCGCTGGCGGGAGGTGCTGGCCAAGCTGGTGCCCTACCACCGCAACGAGCAGGGCGTGCTGATCGGTGAGAACGTCACCCTGCACGGCTCGCACCGGCACTTCTCGCACCTGCTCTGGTTCCACCCCTTGCGCGAGGTCAGCTGGGAGACCGGCGACCGCGACCTGATCCGCCGCACCTACGACCAGTGGAGCAAGGACCGCTCGGCCTGGGCCGGGTACAGCTACCCGGCGGCGGCCATGATGTGCGCGCTGATGGGCGAGGCGGACACCGCGCTCGGCCACATCCGGCACCTGCTGGACGGCAACGTGATCGGCATCGCCAAGCTGACGCCGAACACGATGTACGTGGAGGGCAACAACCTCGCGCTGGAAAGCCCGCTGTCGGCGGCCGAGTCGGTGCTGCACCTGTTGCTGGACAGCGGTTCCGGCGTGGTCAAGGTCTTCCCCGCGGTGCCGTCCGCCTGGCGGGAGGCCGCCATCGACGGCCTGCGCGCCCAGGGCGCGTTCGTGGTGGACGCCTCCCGGCGGGACGGGGCCACCGAGTGGGTCCGGGTGCACAGCGAGGCGGGCGAACCCCTTGAGCTGGACCACGGCATCCCCGGCGACATCCAGGTCCGCTCCGAGCTGGGCCTGCCGCTGCGCTGGCGGCAGATCGGTCCCGGCCGGATCTCGGTGACGCTGCGCCGGGGCCAGACCGCGGTCGTGACCCGCAAGGGCCACCGCCCCGACCTGCGCCCCCGCGACGTCCCGGCCAACGCCGCCGCGCCGCAGTGGGGGCTGCCCTAGGTTGAACGGGTGACCAAGGTTCTGCTCACCGGCATGTCCGGCACCGGCAAGTCGACCACCCTGTCCGCACTCGGCGAGCTCGGGTGCCGGGTGGTCGACACCGACACCGACGAGTGGAGCCACTGGGTCACCGACGCCGATGGCGAGCCGGACTGGGTGTGGCGCGAGCAGGCCGTCACCGACCTGCTGACCGGCCACGGAGAGGGCAGCCTCTTCGTGGCCGGTTGCAAGACCAACCAGGACGGCTTCTACCCGCTGTTCGACCACATCGTGCTGCTGAGTGCGCCTGCCGAGGTGCTGCTGGCGCGGATCGCGGCGCGCGTGGACAACCCTTACGGCAAGGACCCGGCGGAACGGGCCGCGATCCTGGCGAACCTGGAGCTCGTCGAGCCACTGCTCCGGGAGTCGGCGACCCTGGAGATCGACACCAGCGCGGCGGTGGCGGAGGTGGTGCGGCGGCTGGTCGCGCTCACCTGACGCCCCCGCGCTGCACAGAATTCGTTACTATTCTGCAGCCAGCTCGTATTGAGTTTTGGGGGCAACGCGCGCACTCTCTTTGCTCTACCTGTTACCCAGACGGCGAGGGAGTGTCGTGGCGTTCCATCCGTTCCTGGAAGACAGCGAGCACCTCCCGCCCGGAAGGTGCTCGCTCTCCTGGGACGAAGCGAAGGCGCTACTTGTCGACAGCCCCATGTTCGTGGAATCACAGTCGCGGCCAGGATTGTGGCGTGGCTTGACGAGGTACATAGCTCGATTCTTCGAGCTGCAAAGTCAATACGAAAGCGTGCTTGAAGGTACGCAACTTGTGCGCTTCATTTGGATCGGCGGAAGTTTCGCCAGCAAAAAGCTTGAGCCTCGCCAGATTGATCTTTCTATCGCCATCGACATCTTCGGACGGCAGCGACTGGCAGGAAATCCTGGCGCCGGTTGGTTCAGGGACGCCACTTGCAGACGACACAGCGTGGACAACTACGGGGTATCGGCAATTGAGATTCCCTACGTCGTAGTTCCTAGCCCGTTCAGGTCTCGCGACCTTGGCATCGAAGAACAAAACTACCTGCGCGAACGTGGCGCTTGGGACGAGTGGTGGCAGCGCCTCCGGGCACCTGGAGTGGTTAATTGCCCGCCTTCACGGGATACTGCAGCTGCAGCACGTGGCTACCTGGAGGTGACGCTATGACTGGACCATGGCGTCAACGTCTCTCAGCTACTGAACGCGCAGAACTCGACCAGTGGTGGGCGACGATGTTGGCGTCCGATCCGCCCACCGAGTTGGAACTAGAGGAGGCATCCCGGCGTAACAGTCTCGAGACCCGACGGTTCTACGACCGGTCGGCAACACTCGAAGAGGAGCTGCAGGTGCGCCTGTACGGCCCTCATATCGAAGGTGAACTTCCGTTCGACCTAGGCCAGGAGCTGTTCAGGCCGCTTCGCGACAGTGTGAACTCGACAAGCAGAGCCAAGGTTCATCTCGCCCTGGCGGGCGTCACCTCAGGTAGTACCATCCTTCGAATCAGGGCCACCGCCCCCGAAGCAAAAGACTCCGAGTTTGCGCTGCTGCCACCCAGGGCCGCGTCAGCTCCCGATCACGCCGTACGCAAGTTGCTCGATTTCATCGGCCTAGCCGAAAACGAAGGTGACCTGAGAGCCTGGCCCGCCGCGCTGCGATCAACTCTCCCTAAACTTGCCGATGTATTATTCACGCATAGTCTCATTGCCGAATTCACCTGGCTTGCCAGCACTGGGACAATTCGGCGCACTCGACTGTCTTCTCGCGGACAAGCCTTCATTAGGAGACTCCGCGAGTACACCGAGCAAAAGCGGACAACTGAGGTGGTCGGCCTGGTGAGCGAACTCCGCCAGGCCGGCTGGATCGTTGTCAGCCCCGCAAAAGGCGCGGACATTCACGTGCACATCGAGCAGGGAGCCTTGGCAACCCTGCGTTTAACGCTGTGGCAGCAGGTTCGCCTCGAGGTCGAAGTCACCGTACATACCAACAGGTTTGGCGACAAGACCAACGCTCATTACCAATACCGGCGCCTCCTACACATACCCACAGACTCCTAGATCCAGCAAAGCTGGACCGTCACGATGGATTGTCCTGATCTTGCGATAAATATCCCAACCTTGTCAGCCGGTCACAGCGCAAGCTGATGCAACGTCCCACCTACTTCACCATCACCAGCTCCACCCAGCCGCCCTTGTCCACCAGCCGGTCGTCGGCGAACCCGTGCCGCCGGTACAGCGCGGCCGCGCTCTTGTTGTCCGCCATCACATCCAGCGTCACCCTGGTCGCACCGCGCTGCTCGGCCCAGCGCAGCGCGACCCGGATCAGCTCGTCCCCGACCCCGCGCCCCCTGGCGAACGGCGCGACCCACATCGAGCGCAGCTTCACCGTCGCCTGCCCGGTCCGGGTCGCGCTGACCATCCCGGCGTCCCGGCCGGCCAGCACGGCCACCAGGTTCAGGTCGGCCTCGGCCAACCGGTCCCGCCAGCGTTGCTCCGGCGCGTCCGCCCAGTCGGCCAGCTTGGCGCCGAACGCGGCCGGCGCCTCGGCCAGCGCGGCCAGGCGCAGGTCCCGCCACCGTGCCCAGTCCCGTGTGCTCAGCGCGGTCAGCCCGATCATGTCTCCGACTCTCTCCGTCAACCGGTGTCCCGGCAACCGGTTTACTTGCAGCGCAGGCCTTCCGGCGGCAGTGTGCCGTCCACCAGGTACCGGGTCACCGGCTGGTCCACGCAGGTTTTGCCCTCCAGGTAGACGGTGTGCTGGTCACCCTCGAAGGTGACCAGGCGGGCCTTGAGCGCCTCAGCCAGCGCGATGCCCCAGTCGTGCGGGGTGGCCGGGTCGCCGGTGGTGGAGACCACCACGGCGGTGGGCGCGCCGTCGGCCTTGGGGCGGTGCGGGCCCATGGTGTTCGGCACGGCCCAGAAGGCGCACACGTCCAGCACCTCGGCCTTGCTCCTGTCCTTGACCGGCGGTGCGTCCACGCAGTTGACCGCGGTGAGCGCGTTCTGGTTGCCGTCGTAGCTGCCGTCGGCGCGGCGGCCGTGGTACTCATCGGCCACGGCGAGCATCTCGGTGCCGTCACCCGCCTTGAGGCCCTCGATTGCCTCGGTCAGCCGCAGCCAGCTTTCCGAGTGGTACAGCAGGTGGTCGACGGCGTCGGAGACATCCTCGGCGGACAGCTTCCGGTCGCCGACCGGCAGTGGGCGCTTGCCCAGCGGTTCGGTCAGGGCGTCCAGGCGCTCCCTGGCCTTGGCCGGGTCCTCGCCGACCGGGCAGGCATCGCGACCGGCGCAGTCCTTGGCGTAGCTGAGGAAGCTCTCCGCGAAGCCGTCGCCCTGCTCGGCGTGCTTGCCGGTCAGGCCGAAGTCGTCCGCGCCGTCCAGGACCAGCGCGCGCACCCTGGCCGGGAAGGTCTCGGCGTAGACGGTGCCGATCTTGGTGCCGTAGGAGTAGCCGACATAGGTCAGCTTCTCCTCGCCGAGGGCGGCGCGCAGCAGGTCCAGGTCGCGCACCACGTCCCTGGTGCCCAGGTGGGCCAGCTCGTCCCGGCCGGTGCGCTCGGCGCACTTGTCCGCGAGCTCCTTGTTCCTGGCCTCCTGCTTGGTCACGCCCTCCGGTGTGGACGAGTCGACGGACTCCGCCCGGCGGGCGTCCTGTTCCGGTCCGGTCAGGCAGCGCAGCGCGGGCTCGGAGGCGCCGATGCCCCTGGGGTCGAAGCCGACCAGGTCGAACCGGGCGGAGACCTCGTCGTCCCGCTTGGCCAGCCTGCCGCCCAGGTCGGCGAGCTGGGCCATGCCGGAGGCGCCGGGGCCGCCGAAGTTGAACACCAGCGACCCGATCCGCCGCGCCGGGTCGGTGGCGCGCTGCCGGAGCAACCCGATCTTGATCTTGCGGCCGCCCGGCTGGTCGTGGTTTAGGGGGACCGCCAATGCGGCGCAGTCCAGCGAGCGGCGGTCGAAGGCGGCCTTGCGCTCGGCGTCCCCCGCGAACGGCGCGCAGTCGCCCCAGGCCAGGCCACCCGCGGCGACCGGCTGCGGCTGCGGTGTGGCGCAGGCCACGCAAGCCAGCGCCAGCAACACGATGACCGGGAAGCGTCTGTCCATATCGGACAGTCTCGGGACCGGCGCGGCCCGCGGGCAAGGACTCGCCGGGGGCTCTCATCACATCCGCACAGGAGTCGCACAACTCCATCGGGTGAGCCCGGAATGGCCATCCGAACGGGCGACAGAGTGGACCTGTTGTGCCACCTCGGCACAGCGCAGGCTGGCCTGGTGCTGATCCATCCCTGGGACGCCGCCCGCTCCGACGAGGACTGGCGGGACCTGCTGACCCGGCACGACTTCGGCGAGCTGATCGCACCCGGCCGCGGCCGGGACCTGCCGGTGGTCGTGCCCACCCATTTCGCCTTCGCCGAGCCCGGCACGGTGTGGCTGCACCTGGCCCGGCCCAACCCGGTCTGGGCCGCGCTCACCGAGCACCCTCGCTGCCTGCTGGTGGTCACCGGCGAGGTCGCCTACGTGCCTGCCGAGTGGAACGCCGCGCCCGGAGCCGACCCGGCCCTCGGCGTGCCGACCTCCTACTACGCCACCGTGCAGCTGGAGTGCGACGTGCGGATCGAGGACGATCCGGAGGGCAAGGCGGCCATCCTGCGCAGGCAGCTCGCGCACTTCGAGCCGGATGGGGGGCGCACGCCGGTCTCGGCCACCGAGGACCCGGACCGGCGGCTGCTGCCGGGCATCCGGGGCCTGGAGCTGACCGTCACCGGGGTGCGGGCGAAGTTCAAGTTCGGCGGCAACAAGCCACTCGAACAGCGGGAACGGATCGCGGCAAGATTCACCGAGCGTGCCGGGGCCGGCGACGCCGCCGTGGTGGACCGCCTGCTCCGTGCGGGTGACGATTGTCCGATCAGCACCAAGTGATCATGGAATGTTGTCCACGGATGCCAATGACTCACGCCACGGGGCGGTCTGACCATGGGTTTAGCCGCAGTCACCCACGAGGAGTCTTGCCATGAGGATCGGCGTTCCCCGCGAAGTGAAGAACCACGAGTACCGAGTCGCGATCACCCCGGCCGGTGTGCTCGAACTGGTCCGTCATGGCCATGAGGTCTTCATCGAGCACGACGCGGGCGCCGGTTCGGCCATCGCGGACGCGGAGTACGTCGCGGCGGGCGCCAAGGTGCTGCCCACCGCCGACGAGGTGTGGGGCACCGCGGACATGGTGCTCAAGGTCAAGGAGCCCGTCGCCGAGGAGTACCACCGGATGCGCCCGGGGCAGGTGCTGTTCACCTACCTGCACCTGGCCGCGGACCGCGCCTGCACCGACGCGCTGCTGGAGCGCAAGGTCACCGGTGTCGCCTACGAGACCGTGCAGCTGCCCAACGGCGCGCTGCCGCTGCTCGCCCCGATGTCCGAGGTCGCCGGTCGCCTGGCCACCCAGGTCGGCGGCGAGACCCTGATGAAGTCCCGCGGCGGCCGCGGCGTGCTGCTGGGCGGCGTGCCCGGCGTGCACCCGGCCAAGGTCACCGTGCTGGGCGCGGGCGTCTCCGGCATGAACTCGATCGCGATCGCGGTCGGCATGGGCGCCGACGTCACCGTGCTCGACCTGTCCGTGGACAAGCTGCGCGCGGCCGACTCCTACTACCAGGGCCGCCTGACCACCGTGGTGTCCAACGCCTACGAGGTCGAGCGCGCGGTGCTGGACGCCGACCTGGTCATCGGCGCGGTGCTGGTGCCCGGCGCCAAGGCGCCCAAGCTGATCAGCAACGACCTGGTGAAGCGGATGAAGCCGGGCGCGGTGCTGGTGGACATCGCCATCGACCAGGGCGGCTGCTTCGAGGACTCCCGGCCGACCACGCACGCCGAGCCGACCTTCCCGGTGCACGACACCCAGTTCTACTGCGTGGCGAACATGCCGGGCGCGGTGCCGAGGACCTCGACCTTCGCGCTGACCAACGTGACCCTGCCGTACGCGATCGCCCTGGCCAACAAGGGCTGGCAGCGCGCGCTGGGTGAGGACAACTCGCTCGCCCTTGGCCTGAACACCCACGACGGCCTCCTGACCAACGCCGGTGTCGCCGAAGCGCACGACCTGCCGCTGACCGCCGTCGCCGACGTTCTGGCCAGCTGAGGACTCAGCTCGGCTCGCTGGGCCCAGCTCCTTACCTTCCCTGGAGCTGGGCCCAGACTTCTTTGTCCCGCTCAGCGGTCCAGATCACCGGCCGGTCCACCCCGGAGAGCTCGTCCCACAGCCTGGCCACGTTGAACGGCAGGCAGTGCTCGAAGATCGGCCAGCCGCCGTAGCGCGGCGCCAGCGCGGCGTGCGCGCCGTCGAAGGCCTCCTTGAGGCTGCCGTGCCGCACGTGCACCGCGGCCACCTGGGCCTGGAGCACCTGCAGGAAGTGCCGGGTCTGCGCGATCGCCGCGTCCACCTCGTCCCGCCCCCTGGCCACCGCGCCCCGCCCGCCGACCAGCACCTCGGCCCGCAACGCGGCCACAGTGTCCAAAGTGGACGATGACCAGTCCCGGTGGTAGGCGTCGCCGGTGTAGAGCGCGGCCTGCGACTCCACCAGGTCCCCGGCGAAGAGGATCCGCTGCCGGGGCAGCCAGGCCACCAGGTCGCCCTCGGTGTGCCCCCGGCCGCAGTAGCGCAGCTCCAGGTCGCCGCGGTCGCCGCCGAGCGGGATGGTCAGCCGGTCGGAGAAGGTGAGCGTGGGCCAGGTCAGGCCGGGGATCGACTCGGGCTCGGCGAACAACCTGGGCATCCTGGCGAACTCCGAGGCCCAGTCCGCCTCCCCGCGCTCGGCGATCAACGCCCTGGTGTGCTCGTGCGCCACGATGACCTGCGCGTCGAAGGCGCTCGCGCCGAGCACCCGCACCGCGTGGTAGTGGCTGAGCACCAGGTACCGCACGGGTTTGCCGGTGTGCTCGCGCAGCCGGTCCAGCCAGCCCCTGGCCGCCACCGGCGTGGCCATGGCCTCGAAGCAGACCAGGAAGTCCTCGCCCTCGATCGCCCCCACGTTGGGATCCCCGGCCGCGGTCAGCGCGTACACGCCGTCACCGAGCACTTCCAGGGTCTGCTCCTTGGCCGCCAGATCGGCGGAGGAGGCGAACGGCTTGCCGGACATGCGAACCTCCCTGTTCTGCATCGGGCAGCAGCCTAAGGGAAGTGGCCCCTACCCCGGTGTCCGCCAACGGGGCCCAGGTGGGCGCCCGGCGGCCACCCAGGAGGGCAGCCGCACGCGCCCCTCGCCCACCCACCGCAGCTCGCCGTGCGCCATCCACGCACCCAGGCCCCGTACACCGGCCGCGGCCGCCGCTCAGTCATGGAACACCCGGCGCGGCGCGCGCAGCCGCGACCCGTCTGCCCAGCACAGCGCGTTCCGCTCCAGCCGGGGCGCCGCCTCGCCGCTGCCCTGCCACAACGGTTCGCAGGTCTCCGGCCCGCACCGCACCAGCGCCATCCGCCGCGAGGACCACACCGCCCACAGCCCGTCCGGCGGGCGCGCCGCGTCGGCGAAGCGCACCGCGTGCGTGCCGGGCCTGGCCAGCACGGTCAGCACCCGGCCACGGCCGAGCCGGAGCAGCAACAACCTGCCCAGCCAGCCGAAGACCCGCAGCAGCAGCTCCACGAACCAGAGAAACACCGCGTGCCAGCTCAGCGCCAACAGCAGGTCGTCCGCCTCAAGGGGCAGGTCAGGGGTGCCCTCGCGGGACCACCGGGCCGATCCGTCCAGCCGCCGCCCGCGCACCCGGTAGCGGAGCTTCAGCTCGCCCAGCGGCGCGACCGACACCCGCTCCCCCCACTCGCCCTCCGCCCACTTCCGCACCTGCCGCTCAGCCATCGAGCCCCTCCCCCAGTCCCTCCGGCAGCCGAACCTCGGCCCCGTCCGGCCACACCAGCAGCACGCCGTCCCGCCACGCCGGCACAGCCCCCGACCAGCGCCGTTCCACCCAGTCCTGGCCGACCAGCAACACCGCCATCCGGTTCGCCGACCACACCAGCCAGCGCTCCCCCGGCCCGTGCACCGCGCCCACGAACCGCGCCGCCGCGGTGCCCGCCGCCGCCCGCCACCGGCACTCCACCCCGGTCACCTCGGCCACCCGCACCGGCTCACACCAGCCCAGCGCCCACTCCCGCACCAACCGCTCGGACACCCCGGCCCCCCTTCCACCCGGGATGACACCGGTTCAGCCGGAAAGGTTGGCCGCCCCCAAGATTCCCTTCGGCAACCGCACCCTGGACCCGTCCGGCCAGCGCAGCAGGCTCCGCTCAACCCGCGGCGACTCGCCGTCCCACAACGGCTCGCACCACTTCGGCCGCACGTGCAGCAACGCCATCCGCTCCCCCGACCAGGCCAGCCACACATCCGCACGCTGGTTGGCCGCGTCCGCGAACCGCACCCCGAGGTCCCTCGGCCCGCCGGCCACGGTCGCGGTGCGCCGCCGCAGCCGCCGACTGCCCAGCCGCAACACCACCCACACCGCCCGAGCCCCCAGCAGCAACACCCACAGCACCGCCGACACCACCAGCGCGACCAGCGCCCCCGCACACCCGTCAGCCTGCTCCAGCGGCGCGCTCACCCACTCATCGGCGCTGCTGGAACTGGACCCGCCGGTGTTGCGCCGCGAACCGTCCACCCGCCGCCCGCGCACGTGGTACCGGAACCGCACGTCCCCCAACGGAACCACCCGCGCCGCCTGCCCCCACTCCCGCAGCGTCCACTCCGCCGCCTCGCGCGCGAGCCGGTCCCCGGTCAACGAACCTCCTGCCGGACCCTGGCCTTCTCCGCCCGCTTCGGCGGCAGCACCACCCGCCCGCCATCCGCCCAGATCACCGCGAACTGCCTGGTCGCGAACTGCGCGGGCCCCGACCACAACACCCGCCCGTCCGCCTGGGCCAGCAGCACCTGCCCACCACCCCAGGCCACCCACACCCGCCGGGCTCTCCGTGCCAGATCCGCGAACTCGATCGCGGGCGAGGCCGGCGGCGCGGTGACCGTCCCCCGCCGCAGGTCGATGTCCCCGTCCCCGTCCAGCACGAGCTGCACCAGCACGCCGGCGAACCGCACCAGGTTCCAGAAGAACCGCCGCACCAGCCGCCGCCCAGCCACGGTCCCATCCGACCGCCGCCCCTTGACCCGGTACTCCGGCCGCACCTTGGCGATGTAGACCACACCCACCGGCGCCCGCCACTGCGCCGCCGCCTGCGCGCGCACCCGTTCCCGAACAGCCTCAACCATGCGAACCCCCAGATCCGCCGGTCATGCTAGCCGCGCTCGTAGTCCTTTGTGGTCAAGGCCTAGCAGTCCTCGGACTCGGACTCCTGGCGCAGGTGATACTCCCAGCCGTGTTCCTCGCTGTGCCGCAGGTCGTAGTGGTGCACGATCTTGGGTCCCTGGTGCAGGTGGACGTGCGTCACCGTGGCCAGTGCCGCTGGACTGGCGGAGGTGAAGGTCTGCCACCGGCCGTCCAGGGGACCGCCGACGAAGCGCGCCAGGAACGTGTGCACCGGGTCCTTTCCACCGTTGCGGCGACAAGTGTCTGCCCAACAGTATGCCGGTGGGTGCGAACGTTGGCGGCCACGTTAACGCGTTGGGAGCAGCCGCCAGCCGTGTGCGCGGTTGCGCTCGGCCCAGAACTCGGCGTACCGGCCGCCGAGGGTCAGCAGCTCCTCGTGGGTGCCCGACTCGGCGACCCGGCCGGCCTCCAGCACCACGATCCGGTCGGCGGCCACCACGGTCTGCAACCGGTGCGCGATGACCAGCAGGGTGCGGTCCGCGGTGAGCGCGGTCAGCGCGTCCTGCACCGCGGACTCGTTCTCCGGGTCCAGCGCGGCGGTGGCCTCGTCCAGCAGCACGATCGGCGCGTCCTTGAGGATGGCGCGGGCGATGGAGATCCGCTGGCGTTCCCCGCCGGAGAGGGTCACGCCGCCCTCGCCGATGCGCGCGGACCAGCCGCCGGGCAGCCGCTCGACGATCTCCTCCACCCTGGCCAGCCGGGCCGCGGCGCGCACCTGCTCCTCGCTCGCGCCCGGCCTGCCCACCCGGATGTTCTCCTCGATGGTGCCCTCGAACAGGTAGACGTCCTGGAACACCAGTGACACCAACGACATCAGCTGCTCACCGGCGATCTCGCGGACGTCCACCCCGCCGAGGCGGACCGAACCGGAGTCCACGTCGAAGAAGCGGGCGATCAGCCGGGTGACCGTGGTCTTGCCGGAACCGGACGGGCCGACCAGCGCGGTCATGCTGCGCGGCGGCACCCGCAGCGACACGTTGGTCAACACCGGCCTGCTGTCGTAACCGAAGGACACGTCGACCAGCTCGATGGAGGCGTCACCCGGCTTGCGCGGGGCGGCGGGCTCGGGCAGCAGCGGGGCCGCCAGCAGCTCGGTCATCCGGTGCAGGGCGTTGCGCCCCAGGCGGATCGCGCCGCCCAGGTCGGCGGCCATGGCCAGCGGCTCGACGAACCGGGCGGCCAGCACCAGCAGCGCCAGCAGCTCCGGCACACCCAGGCTGCCGCCCAGGGCGAGGCTGACGCCGAGGACCAGCAGCACGGTGAACGCCGCCTGCACCACCAGGCCGAAGCCGACCAGGCCCCACACCCCGGTGGTGATCATGCGGCGGCCCGCGTCGCGTTGCGCCACCAGGGCTTCGTCCAGCAGCCGGTAGCCCTGCACGGTGCGGCCGAAGGCGCGCAGCACCGGCTGGGTCTGGGCGAACTCGACCACCCGGCCACCGGCCTCGGCGATCACCAGGTCCCGGCCGCGGTCGGTGCGCTGGATCAGCGCGCCGCTCCACTGGTAGACGAAGTAGAGCACCGGCGCGGACAGGGTGGCGGCCAGCGCCAGCCGCCAGTCGAAGAGGTACATCAGCGCGACCACGGTGGCCGGGGTGAGCACGGCGTCGATCAGCGGGCGCAGCAGGTGGGCCGGCACCTGCATCACGTTGATCACGCCGCCGCTGGTGAGCTGGCCGAGCTTGCCGAGGCGGTCACCGGTGAAGAAACCCAGTGGCAGGCTGGCGATGTGGTCGCCGAGCCGGTGGTGCAGGCCGCGGGAGAGCGTGGACCCGGCCCGGTACCCGGCCACCTGGGCGGCGTAGGCGGCCAGCGACTGGGCCAGCGCGACCGCGGCGAAGACCCCCAGCCACGGCCAGGCGTCGGCGGGGCTCGGCCCGAGCAGGGCGCGCAGCACCGGCACCAGCAGCGCGAACGCGAGGCCCTGCAACACCGAGGCCAGCGCCATCACGCCGATCATCCGGCGCAGCGGGGCGGCGTGCGCCGGGCCGAGAACGGACAGCAGCGAGCGGATCATCGGGTCTCCAGCGGCGAGGTGTGCGGCTGCCAGGTGCCGGCGCGTTCGTGGGCGGCCCACATCCGCGCGTACAACCCTTGGCGGGCAAGGAGTTCGGTGTGCGTGCCCAGTTCGGCGACCCGGCCGTCGGCCAGCACCGCGATCTGGTCGGCCTCGGCCACCGTGGACAGCCGGTGCGCGATCACCAGCAGCGTCCGCCCGGCCACCAGGGTGGACAGCGCCTGCTGGATGGCCGACTCGGACTCCGGGTCGGCGAAGGCGGTGGCCTCGTCCAGCACCAGGATCGGCGCGTCGGCCAGCAGTGCGCGGGCGATGGACACCCGTTGCGCCTCACCGCCGGAGAACCGGGCGTCCTCGCCGATCACCGAGTCGTAGCCGCGCGGCAGCTCCAGGATCCGCTGGTGGATCTGGGCCGCCCGCGCCGCATCCTCCACAGTGGACTGATCGGCTTCCGGCACGGCCAGCCGGATGTTGTCGGCCACCGTCGCGCGCAGCAGCTGGACGTCTTGCAGCACAAAGGAAACCCGCCGGTAGAGCTGTTCGGCGGAGAGGTCCCTGATGTCCACCCCGCCGATGCTCACCGAGCCGTCGGTGACGTCGAAGAACCGGGGCAGCAGCTTGGCCAGGGTGGACTTGCCGCCGCCGGAAGGCCCGACCAGCGCGGTCACCGTGCCCGGCGCCAGCTCCAGGTCGATCCCGCGCAGCACCGGCGTGTCCGCGGTGTACCCGAAGTGGACGTTGCGCAGGCTGACCCTGCCGTCGGCCGGATCCGCGGCCTCGGCCTCGGGCGCGGGCAGCGGCTCGGTGTCCAGCACCGCGGCCACCTGCGCCGCGGCCAGCCGGGCCGAGCGCAGCTGCTGCGAGGTCTGGGCCAGGGTGGTGATCGGCGCGGCGATGCCCAGGCCCAGCAACGCGAAGGGCAGCACGTCGGCGGGCGCGAGCCAGCCGTTGGTGACGAACAGCGTGCCGCCGGTGAGCACCACGAGCAGGACCACCACCGGGGACAGCAGGATCTGGCCGATCGCGCTGATCCTGGTCACCCCGCCGACCCAGTCCAGGAAGAAGGTGGCGAAGTCGTCGGCGGCGCTGGTGAACCGCTGGTGCGCCTTGCGGGACTGGCCGAAGGTCTTGACCACCGCGATGCCGTTGACGAACTCCACCGCGCTGCCGTTGATCCGGCCCAGCGCCTGGTCGTAGGCGACCATGTTCTCGCCGTACCCGGCCATCGAGCGGGCGTAGAAGTACAGGCCGGCGGCCACCGGCAGCAGGGTCACCAGGGTCATCCGCCAGTCCACCCACGCCAGGTAGGCCAGCGCGGCCACCGGGGTGACGATCCCTGCGGTGAGGTCCAGCAGCGAGTGCGCGACCAGGTGGTGCATCGCGGTGACGTCGTCCTGCAGCGCCTTCTTCACCGTGCCCGAGTTGCGCGCGCCGAACCAGCCCAGCGGCACCTGTCCGAGCCGGGTGGCCATCCGCCGCCGCAGGTCCAGTTGCAGGTCCGCGTCGGCCAGGTGGGTCAGCCCGCCGGCCAGGAAGAACAGCACGAACCGGGCGGCCAGCGCGCCGAGCGCCACCCACACGATCGGCCACGCGCCCGCCGCCGGGCCGCCGCCGAGCAGGAGTCTGCCCAGTTCGGCCACGGCCACGAACGGGACCACCGCGGCCAGCGCGGCGGCGACCTGCGCCACCACCGCGATCCGGATCCGGGTGCGGACGGGGGCGAGCAACCGGGCCAGCGCGGCCCGGTCGGGACGCTGCGCCGGTGAACCGTCGGACATCGCGACTGCCTCAATTTAGACAACGTACAAATGAGTGTTAGGTGCACCTAACCACTCGAACGTGTGCCGGGGCAAGCGCCGTCAGGAGGTCAGGGCGTGGACGGCCAGGAGGGGGCGAGGGCCAGGCGGCGGGTGAGGGCGGTGACCACCTGGGCGCGGCCGTCGTTGAGGTAGAAGTGGTCGCCGGGGAAGACCTGGAGGTCGAACTCGCCGGTGGTGCTCTTGCCCCAGTCGCGGGCCTGCTCGATGGTCAGCTCCGGGTCGCGGTCGCCGACGAAGGCGGTGATCGGGCAGGTCAGCGGCGGGGCCTCGGTCGGCCGGTAGGTCTCGATCAGCCGGTAGTCCGCGCGCACGATCGGCAGCAGCAGCTCGCGCAGCTCGGGGTGTTCCAGGACCGCGGCGCCGGTGCCGCCCAGCGCGGTCAGCTCCGCGGCCAGGCCGTCGTCATCGCGCAGGTGCACCTCGCCGGGGGTCACGTGCTCCGGCGCCTCCTTGCCGGAGAGCACCAGCCGCTGCGGCCCGGGCAGGCCGAGCCGCTGCAGCACCAGCGCGACCTCGTAGGCCACCGCCGCGCCCATGCTGTGCCCGAAGAACACGAACGGCCGGTCCAGCTCGCCGCGCAGCCCGGTGACCAGGCCGTCCACCAGCTCGGCCATGGTGGTCAGCGCGGGCTCGCCGAAGCGCTCCTCGCGGCCCGGGTACTGCACCGCGAGCATCTCCACCCCGGCGGGCAGCAGCGGCGGCCACAGCCGGTACGCGCTCGCGGTGCCGCCCGCGTGCGGGAAGCAGAACAGCCGGAGCCGTGCCTGCGGGCGGGCCTCGTAGCAGCGAACCCAGGTCACGGGTCAGCCTCCTCGGAGTCGGCGGGGAACCTCGGCCACGACGGTAGCCGCCGCGCCGCCACCGGCCCCTGTTGGCCGCGTCTCACTCGGGGTGCAGCTCGGCCAGCCTGGCCTGCGCCCCGTCCACCGCCCGCTGCACCGCGTAGGCGTAGAACGGTTCGGTCCCGCCGGGGGTGAGCAGGTACTCGGCCATCGCGGCCAGCCCGGTGCGCTCGTCGTCCCGGTAGGCGCCCAGCGCCTCGGTGATGGTGGTCTTGGTGCTCGCGCTCTCCGCGTCCCGCTCGTCGTAGGACATGATCAGCAACATGCCCGCGTTGAGCAGCGAGCTGTAGATCATCGGGGCCTCCGCGCCGAAGCCCGCGCGCTGCAACACCCGCACACCCCGGTCCAGGATGCGCAGCGCGGAGGGCACGATCGGGCCGCGCAGCACCAGCCAGCGGGCCACCCCGGGGTAGGCGCGCAGCACCGGCCGGGCGCCCAGGAGCAGCTCGGTGAACCACTCCCGCCAGTCCAGCTCCTCCTCCGGGCAGGGCATCCGGGAGACCACCCGGTCGGCCACCGCCTGGTGCACCGCGGCCCGGTCACCCACGTGGTGGTAGATCACGGTCGGCCAGCAGTCCAGCTCCGTGGCGAGCTTGCGGATGGTCCACCCCGCAAGGCCGTGCTCGGCGGTGAGCCGTTCGGCGGCGTCCACGATCAGCTCGGGCGTCAGCGGCGTCTCGCCGCGGAAGACCCGGGGGCCTCGCTCGGTTGCGGAACTCATCACGCGCTCACGGTAGCCATTGCGCGCCGGGTTTCGGGAGGCTTACCTTTTGGACACCGTACAAAAGACTGGGGAGCCCATGACTACGCAGACGGCGGCCAAGGTGTCGCTCGTCCCGATCTACCTGGCCGTCTTCGGCGTGTTCACCGGCCAGCAGATCCTCGCGCCGGTGCTGCCGCCGCTGGCCCGCGACCTCGGCCTGTCCGAGGTCCAGCTGGGCCTCGTGTTCAGCGTCGCCGCCACCATGGTCGTGCTGACCAGCGGTTTCTGGGGCAGGCAGAGCGAGTCGCGCGGCCGCAAACCGGTGCTGCTGGCCTGCATGACCGCCGCGGCCGCTGGTCTGCTGATCTTCGCGGTGATCGCCCAGCTCGGACTGGCCAAGGCGCTGCCGGTGACCGCGGTGTTCGTGCTGGTACTCCTCTTCCGCAGCCTGTTCTTCGGCTTCGCCTGGGCCGGGGTGCCGGTGGCCGCGCAGTCCTACGTCGCCGACGTCACCGAGGGCGAACGGGAACGCGTCCAGGGCATCGCGAAAACCGGTGCGGCCCAAGGACTTTCCCTGGTCCTCGGCCCGGCACTGGGCGGCCTGCTGGCCTTCGGCGGCCTGCTGCTGCCGATGTACGCCGCACCGGTGATCATCGCCGTGTTCGCGGTGCTGGTCTGGCTGCGGCTGCCCCGCGAACAGCGGCACGCCGACCGCCCGAAACCGCCGAAGCTGAGCCCGTTCGACCACCGGCTGTGGCCGTTCCTGCTGACCGGTTTTGGCCTCTACCTGTCCCTGGGCGTCATGCAGATCACCGTCGGTTTCCTGTTGCAGGACCAGCTCCAGCTCAGCTCCCAGGACACCGCCACCCTGGCCGGTGCCGCCATGCTGTGCGCGGGCCTGCCGTTCCTGCTCACCCAGGCCGCCGTCGTGCCCCGGCTCGGCTGGTCCCCGGCCAGGCTGATGCGCGCCGGAATCCCGTTGGCGGCACTGGGCTTTCTCGGCGTCGCGGTCAGCTCCGGCCTCACCTTGATCCTGCTCGGCCTGGCCGTGGTCGGCCTGGGCCTGGGCCTGGCCATGCCCGGCTGCACCGCCGCCCCCACCCTGCTGGTCAGCCGCGCCGAACAGAGCGGCGTGGCCGGCCTGGTCGGCGCGACCAACGCCCTGACCTTCGTCGTCGGCCCCCTGATCGGGGCCACGCTCTACCGCCTCGGCCCGTCCCTGCCGTACCTGTCGGCGGCCGCGGTGCTCGGCGTGCTGTTCGTCTTCGTCCTACTACACCCGGCCACGCGGGCAGTAAGACGAACGAGCTGACCTGCTGCGAAAGAGGCGTGGCGCGCCAGCGACACGGCGGGCCGTTGACTCCGCGGTGGGTCCCGCGCGCGGAGCGCGCCAATGTCACAGCTAGTCGATCAGAGCCTCGGTCAGCTGCTTGAAAAAGGCCTGGGCATCGACCGTCCGCGCGACCTTGATCGCCGGACGGTCGGTGATCCCGCCCAGCTCAGCCGCGATCTCCTTGCCGTACCCCCGAAGATCGGCCACCGTCTGCCCCCTGGTCTTCTCCCCGCGCAGCTCCACGCTCACCGGCAGCTCGCGATAGGTCGCCAGGTCGGGGTGCAGCAGGATGGCCGCGGCCAGCGGGTCGTACAGCGTGCAGCAGCGTTCGCCGAGCATCCGGCTGTAGAAGTCGACGTAGAAGCCGAGCACGTCGTGCGCGAACTTGCCGCGCGGGCCGGTGCAGGCGGCCAGCGCGTCCAGCCAGTCGGCGTCCGCGCGGGCGGAGTGGGTGACGTCCAGTGCGACCAGGGTCAGCTCAAAACCGGCGGCCAGGACCAGGTCGGCGGCTTCCGGGTCGTGCCAGATGTTGGCCTCGGCGAACGGAGTGGCGTTGCCGGGGGCGTCCACCGCGCCGCCCATCACCATCACCGAGCGCAGCAGCCTGGGCAGTTCGGGTTCCAGCAGCAGGGCCAGCGCGACGTTGGTCAGCGGGCCCAGTGCGAGGAGGTCCAGCTCGCCCGGGTGCTGCCGGGCGAGCTGGACGATCTGTTCGGCCGCGGACTCGCGCACCGGGGGCTTGGACGGTTCCGGGCCCTGCCAGCTGCCGAGTCCCAGCGGGCCGTGCACCACCTCGGAGGTGGCCAGCGGCTGGGCGAGCGGGCGGGCCGCGCCGACGGCCACCGGCACCTCGTCCAGCCCGAGCACGTCCAGGATCCGCCTGCTGTTGTCCGCGGCGACCTGCGCGGGCACGTTCCCGTGGACGCTACCCACAGCGACGATCTCGACGTCTGCCTGCGCGGCCAAGTACAGGATCGCGAGCGCGTCGTCGATCCCCGGATCGGTGTCCAGCACAATTCGCACGGTTGAACAGTCAATCAGACTTTCCGGTCCTCGCCCGAGAACGGTTTCGTGACTGTGATCTGCGGATTCGACTCCACCTCCGCCACGATGGCCGCCCAGTCCCGGCGCGGATGCTCCACCTGGCCGAGTGACACCACCTCGCGGCCGCAGAAGAAGGTCAGCACCCAGTCGCCCAGCACCCGCACCTTGCGGTTGAAGGTGGGCACCCGGCTCAGGTGGTACAGCCGGTGCAGCAGCCAGGCCAGGAACCCGCGCAACCGGATGCCGTAGACCTCCGCCACGCCCTTGTGCAGGCCGAGGCTGGCCACCGAGCCGACGTGCTTGTGCCGGTACTCCCGGACCGGCCTGCCCCGGACCGCGGCGCGCAGGTTGTCCGCGAGCACCTTGGCCTGCCGCACCGCGTGCTGGGCGCTGGGCGCGCACACGCTCAGCCCGCTGGCCGAGAGGTCCGGCACCGCCGCGCAGTCACCGGCCGACCACACCCCGTCCTCGCCGATCACCTCAAGGGCGGGCGTGCACAGCAACCGGCCCCTGCTGTCCACCGGCAGCCCCGAGCGCGCGGCCAGCGGGTTGGCCTTCACCCCCGCGGTCCACACCACCGTGTCCGCGGCGAACTCCTCGCCGTCGGTGAGCACCACCTGCCCACCGTCCATTGCGGACACCCGGGTGCCCAGCCGCACCTCGGTGCCGCGCTCGCGCAGCCGCCGCACGGTGTACTCGGCCATGCTGGGCGAGACTTCCGGCAACACCCGATCGGCTGCTTCCACCAGCACCCACCGCATGTCCTTTCCGGACAGCCGGGGGTGGTGCCGCAGGGCCGCGCGGGCCATGTCCTCCAGCTCGCCGAAGACCTCGATGCCGGCATATCCGGCGCCCACCACGACGAAGGTGAGCGCCCGCCGCCGCAGCACCTCGTCCTCGGTGGTGGAGGCCACGTCCAGGCGGGAGAGCACGTGGTTGCGCAGGTGGATGGCCTCACCGACCGAGCCGAAGCCGATCCCGCACTCGGCCAGGCCGGGCACCGGCAGCGTCCTGGCGACCGCGCCGGGAGCCAGCACCAGGTGGTCGTAGGCCAACTCGGTCGGCACACCCTCCACCGGCAGCACGGTGACGATCTTGCGCGCGGCGTCCACCGCGGCCACCCGTCCGGTGAGCACAGTGCACTTGCGCAGCACCTTGCGCAGCGGTACTACCACGTGGCGCGGCTCGATCGAGCCGGCGGCGGCCTCCGGGAGGAACGGTTGGTAGGTCATGTTCGGCTGCGGGTCGACGACCGTGATCGTCGCCTCGCCCGCGCGCAGCTTTCGCTGGAGTCGCAGCGCGGTGTACATGCCGACATAACCGCCCCCGACCACGACTATCCGTTGCGGTCCGCTCATCGCTCTCCCCGTTCGTGACTCTGCGCGTTGACAGCACCCAGCCTGCGGCGAAGCGGTCAGCGGCAACTCCCCCACAGGAACCAGCGCACTCCCCCGGGAGAGGGGATCGAGGCGATTCCGGTCACGTGCGGCAACCAAATCGACTATCGGTACGTTTAACGGCCGAGGGCCGGTGCCACCTGCGGCGGCCCAGCGGAACCACTGGTCAGCGGTGCAACCCGGCTCGGGACTGCGGCGTATGAACAGCGCAGGACAGAACCGAGGAGCTGGACACATGGGCCGACGGTCGCGAGAGAGTGAGCAATCGCGCACGCTGGGTAAGGCTTTGCTGCTCACCCTGAGCTCGGTGGTCGTGCCCGGTTCCGGACACCTGGCCCTGCGCAAGCGAGCGGGCTGGTTCCTGCTGGCCGGTTTCCTGCTGCTGATCGGCGCCGGGGTCTACGTCGGGCTGACCATCACCCAGGAGCAGCTGTTCCAGTACGCGGTGTCACCGAGGGTGCTGCTCGGCGCGATCATCGCCTGCGTCCTGCTCGCGCTGGTCTGGATCGCCGTGGTGCTGCGCACCTTCGCGCTGGCCCGCCCGCGCGGCATGCGGCTGGGCGGCCGGATCACCGCCACCCTGGTGGTGGCCACCCTGTGCGCGGTGATCGCCGCGCCGCTGGGCTTCGCCGCCTACAACGTCCACGCGCAGCGCTCGCTGGTGCAGAACCTGTTCCCCTCCGGCGGCACCACCGCCAGCAGCGGCCAGGGCGGCACCGCGCAGACCGGCGACGCCGAGGCGATCAAGAAGCCGCGGATCAACATCCTGCTGGTGGGCAGCGACGCCGGCCCGGACCGCACCGGTACCCGCACCGACACCATGATGGTGGCCAGCCTGGACACCAGCAGCGGCCAGACCGTGCTCTTCGGCCTGCCGCGCAACCTGCAGCGCGCCCAGTTCCCGGCCGGTTCGCCGATGGCCAAGCAGTTCCCCAACGGCTTCCACGACGGCAGGGACCCCAACTCGGGCGAGTACCTGCTCAACGCGCTGTACAAGTACGGCAACGAGCACCCGCAGCTGGCGCCCAGCGGCCCGAGCACGGTGCCGGGGCTGAACCTGCTGCACTCCTCGGTGGCGGCCATGCTGGGCGTGGACCTGGACTACTTCATCCAGGTCAACATGGCCGGCTTCGCCTCCATCATCGACGCCCTCGGCGGCGTGGACGTCAACGTGGGCCCCAAGCCGATCCCGATCAACGGCCTCGGCCCGCACGGCGAGCAGATCCGCCCCAAGGGCTGGATCCCGGCCGGGCAGCAGCACCTCAACGGCGAGCAGGCACTCTGGTACGGCCGCGCGCGCAGCGACGGCAGCGACTACATGCGGATGAGCCGCCAGCGCTGCCTGATCAAGTACGTGATCGAGCAGAAGAGCCCGATGGACCTGCTGACCAACTTCCAGGGCATCGCCGCGGCCACCCAGGACAACGTGGCCACCAACATCCCGCAGGACGTGCTGCCCGCGCTGCTGTCGCTGGCCAACAAGGCCCGCACCAAGCCGATCCAGAGCATCTCCTTCGACCCCAACCTCTCCACCCGCAACGGCGGCAAGTTCTCCACCGCTGTGCCGGACTTCAACTACATGCGCGAGGTCGTGCGCAACGCCCAGGCGCTGACCACCACCAGCACCACGGCCAAGCCCACCACGACCACCAGCGCCGCCCCGCCGACCACCACCACCGGCAAGCCCGGCGGCAAGGTGACCCTCAGCCGCACCACCGGCACCCAGCCGCCCAGCAGCGCGGGCAACGGCACCGGCACCTCGCCGAACATCGCGCCGCCGGACTCGCTGGACCAGATCTGCTCCACTGACCCCGGACAGACCGACAAGAACTAGTCAGCCGCCTACGCTGACCCGCTATGGGAGGCGAGGCGGGGCTGGTACTGACCGGGGCGACCCTCATCGACGGCACCGGTGCCGATCCGGTCCCGTCGGCCACTGTGCACACCCTCGGCGACCGGATCACCTCGGTGGACTCGCCACCGTCGCCTGCCGCACGGGTGCTGGACCTGTCCGGGTGCACGCTGCTGCCGGGGCTGATCGACGCGCACTCGCACCTCGGCCTGATCGACCTCGGCGAGCGGGACCCGCTGTCCCCGGCCAGGACCGCGGCCGAGATGTTCCGCAACGCCGAGCTGTGCCTGCTCGCCGGGCACACCACCGCGCGCGACCTCGGCGGCGCGGACGGCGCGCTCACCGAGGTCATCGAGGCGGGGCTGGTGCCGGGGCCGCGACTGTTGCCCTCCGGGCCGATGCTGGCCCAGTCCGGCGGGCACGGCGACCACACCCCGAGCTTCCTGGACCGCCACCAGCACTACGCGGGCCTGCCCGGCCTGTCTCACGCCACCCAGACCTGCGACGGGCCGGAGGAGGTCCGGCGGGCCGCCCGGCACGCCTTCCGGCGCGGCGCCACCCAGCTCAAGGTGGCCGCCTCCGGTGGCGTGCTGTCGCGTACGGCCGGCATCGCCGACACCCAGTTCACCGTGGCCGAGCTGCGCGCCGCGGTCGAGGAGGCGGCCAGCCGGGGCAGCTACGTGACCGCGCACGCCCATGCGCTGCAAGCGATCCACAATGGACTCGACGCCGGGGTGGCCTGCTTCGAGCACGGCAGCTACCTGGACGAGGAGACCGCGGCGCGGATGGCCCTGCACGGCGCGGCCCTGGTCCCGACACTGTCCATTATGGACGTTTTTGATCGGCCCGAGCTGGCCGACCGGATCGAACAGGTGCGCGCGGCCACGTACAACGCGGTGCTGGTGGCCACCGAGGCCGGGGTGCTGGTCGGCTCCGGCAGCGACCACCTCGGCCCCGGCCAGCACCGGCGCGGACTGGAGATCGCGGTCAAGGCCAAGGTGCTCGGCGCGATGGCCGCCATCGTCTCGGCCACCCTCACCAACGCCCGGATCCTGCGGCTGGACCACAAGATCGGCTCGATCGAGGTCGGCAAGTGCGCCGACCTGGTCGCGGTCTCCGGCGACCCGCTGGCCGAACCGGGACTGTTCGCCGACCCGGACCGGGTGGTGCTGGTGGTGCGCGGCGGCCGGATCGTCAAGGACACCAGGACTTAGGACAGCTCCTCGCGCAGCACATCCAGCACCCCGGCATCGAGCCCGGACCCGGCCTGGCCGGCCAGCCACCGCTCCAGCTCCCGGCCCCGGTCCACCAGCCACAGCTCACGCCCGCCGCGCTCGCGCACCAGCACCGCCCCACCGGCGATCACGACCTCCGCGATCGGCGCGCCGGCCGAACCCGGCTCAACCCGCAAACCCCGGTACCCCAACGGGTCCGGCCGCGTGTCCGGCGCGGGCGCCGGGTCGAGTCCGGCGAGCCTGCGCAACAGCTCGGTCCCGGTGGCCGGATCCAGCCGGAAGCGCGGGTTCGGCCGCCCGCTGTAGAGATCGACCTCGACGTCCATGCCCGCCGCCCCCCGCCGGTGCTGTAAAGGCCAACGGTATCAACGAATGCGCTGGCGCTGGCTGTTGCAGCCGTAGAAGTAGCCGCAGAACTGGGTGTACGGGCCGCGGTTGGCGGTCTCCGGGTTGCTGATGACCACGCCGCTGTTGTCGGTGTTGCGCGCGGCGGTGCGGCCCGGCTTGTGGCCCCAGAACGGCTCGGACTGCAACCGGTACCAGTGGTAGTCGATGAAACCGGGTCCCGGCGCGACCACCAGCGCCACCAGCGGGCGCGGCTTCTCGGTGTCCGGGAAGCAGTCGTAGCGGCGGTGCATGCCGTCGGCCAGCGCGCCCCTGGTCACCTCGGCACAGGTGACCGCGGAGTACACGGCGCCCGCGCCGCGGCCCGGCTGGGCGAAGGTGTTGGTCCGCCAGTTGGAGGCGTAGTTGTAGCAGTTGTTGTCGCGCAGCGTGGTGGCGTCGTTGTTCCAGAACCCGGGGTTGAACGCGGTCCGCTCGATGTAGCAGGTCACCGCGGCCGCCGACTCGGCCTCCTCCGGGGCCCGCTCCGCGGCCGAGGCGCTGCCGCCGCGGGTGTCCCGCACCGACTGCGAGGCCGTCCCCGCCGAGCTGACCGACTCCAGTTGCGCGCCCAGGAAGGAGGCCAGCGACTCATCCAGCGGCAGCGCGTCCTGCGCCCCGTAGCCCGCGCTCTCACTGTGCCCGATCAGGCCGATCAGCCGCTCCCCCAGCTCCGCCGCACCCGGTCCACCGGCCAGCGCGCCCACCGGCAGGTACACGCTCGCGATCCCCAGGTCCGCCGCGTGGTCATCGCCCAGTGCCTCCACCTGAAAGCCCCGGAACCCGAGCCCGCCCTGCGCGGGCGCCGACTCGGTGAGCAGGTCCCGGCTCGCGGTCAGCGCCCGGACCGCGGCCCGCGCCTCGGCCCCGTCCCGCACCTCCCACACCGGGTTCGACCGGCCGGAGAATATGTCAGCGGTAATGCGCAACATCGGTTCGTCCCTTCCCAGCAACGTCTCGTGTGACCACCGACGACGCTGCCAGGAATTCCCGCACGGCAAGGCGACTCGTCCCCAAGGGGCGCCGCGCACCGCCCCTTGGTCTGCCCCATCCGGCTGGAAAACCCTTATCGCTCTAGGGAATCCGGCCAGTTGGCCCAGTGCGGCTAGCTCTCCGCCTTGCGCGCCTTGGACGGCTGCACCCTGGGCGGTTCCCCTGGCATCTTCGGATAGTCGGGCGGGTACGGCATCTCGCCGAGCCCGTGGTCCCGCTCATCCTTGGCGTACCACTCCAACGCGGTCTCGATCCCGAAGGCCCGCTCGTCCATACTCGCGTGTGCGTCCCCCCGCTCGGCGAGCAGCCCCGGCACGGTCAGCACGTCGAAGTCATCAGGGTCCACCGTGGACAGATCGGCCCAGTCCAGCGGGAAGGACACGGTCGCCCTCGGCGTGCCGCGCACCGACCAGGCAGAGGCCACCGTGCGGTCCCTGGCGGCCTGGTTGTAGTCCAGGAACACCCGTTCGCCGCGCTGTTCCTTCCACCAGGCGACGGTGGCCTGCTCCGGGAGGCGGCGTTCCACCTCGCGGCCCAGCGCGATCACCGCGTGCCGGACGTCGATGAAGTCCCAGTCCGGGCGGATGCGCACCAGCACGTGGATGCCGCGGCCGCCGGAGGTCTTCGGGTAGCCGGTCAGCCCGGCCTCGGCCAGCACCTCGCGCAGCACCCCGGCCACCCGCACCGCGTCCTGGAAGTCGGTGCCGGGCTGCGGGTCCAGGTCGATGCGCAGCTCGTCGGGGTGGTCCACGTCCGGGCGCCGGACCGGCCAGGGGTGGAAGTCCAGGGTGCCCAGGTTGGTCGCCCAGACCAGCACCGCCGGTTCGGTCGGGCAGACCTGTTCGGCGGTGCGCCCGGACGGGAAGGTGATCCGCACCGGCTGCACCCACTCCGGCGCGCCCTTGGGCACGCGCTTGGCGTAGAAGGGCTCGCCAGCGACCCCGTCCGGGAAGCGCTTGAGCGTGGTCGGGCGCTCCCCCAGCACGCGCATCAGCGGCTCGGCCACGGCCAGGTAGTACTCGACCACCTGGCGCTTGGTGATGCCCCGCTCCGGGAAGTACAGCTTGTCCGGACTGGACACCCGCACGGCACGCGGCCCCTCGGGCCCGTCCACGGTCAGTTCGAGTGCTTCACCCCTGCTCACGGGCGTGGACGCTACCGCCCAGCGGCCCGTTCCGCAGCAAACCGAAGGTCATCGCGTGCAGCAGGCCCAGGTGCGAGGGCGCGCAGCTGACCAGGTCGCCGCCGAGCACCTCGCGCAGGTGCTCGTGCCCGACCCACACCGCGTGGCCCTCGTCGTGGTTCTCCGGCCCGCCCAGCCACCGCCCCACTCGCGCGTGCACGAAGTGGAAGAGCTGGTCGCTGCGGCCGTTGGAGACGCACCGGGACAGGTACAGCCGGGGCGCCTCGGCGGCCCAGCCGGTCTCCTCCGCGGTCTCCCGGACCGCGGCGGTCACCGGGTCCTCACCGGGGTCGATCGCACCGGCCGGCAGCTCCAGGCCGATGGTGTCGGTGATGAACCGGTGCCGGTGCAGCATCAGCACCCCGCGCTCGGGGTCCTCCAGCACCACGGCCACCGCGTCGGCCATCCGGACCACGTGGTGCTCGTACGGCGGCGCGGTCGGCGGGCGCACCGCCACCAGGTCCACATTCACCCACTCGCTCCGGTACAGACCGCGCTGACCTGCGGGTTCCCAGCGGGGCGCGCCCGGCAGCCCGGCCAGGCCGAGGGCGGGGTCGTATTGCGGCGCGGTATCGGTGTCTGCCCTGTTCACAGCTCCGCACGCTACCGTTGCGGGTATGCGACGCACGGAACCGGATGACGAGCCGCAGGGCCCGCCAGGGCGGTTCGGTGAGGACCTGGTCGGGCTGGACCCGCACGATCCCGAGGCGCAGGCCTTCGCCAAGCACCTCGACCGGATCGAGCACGCCCCCAAGCCCTACACCGTGGAGGGCTACCTGGCCGGGGTGAGCGAGTTCGCCGACTCGGCCAACCGGGTCGGCGGCGGCTGGCGGCTGGCCGCGGTGGTGGTCACCGGCCTGATCCTGATCGGCCTGGTGCTCACCTTCTCCGGCGCGCTCAACACCATTCTGCTGTTCCTGTTCTGAAGTATTAGCGTGGTGGCATGGAACAGGGTCCGAAGGTCGTCAAGACCGAGCAGGAGTGGCGGGAGCAGCTGACTCCCGAGGAGTACCGGGTGCTGCGCCAGGCGGGCACCGAGCGGGCGTGGACCGGCGAGTACACCGACACCAAGACCGAGGGCATCTACGAGTGCCGGGCCTGTGGCGCCGAGCTGTTCCGCAGCGACACCAAGTTCGAGTCGCACTGCGGCTGGCCGTCCTTCTACACGCCGCTGGCCGGGGACGCGGTGGTGCTGCGCGAGGACCGCAGCATGGGCGCGGTGCGCACCGAGGTGCTCTGCGCGACCTGCCACAGCCACCTCGGGCACGTCTTCGAGGGCGAGGGCTTCCCGACGCCGACCGATCAGCGCTTCTGCATCAACAGCGTCAGCTTGCGCCTGGTGGCCGACCCGACCGAGCAAGAAGGCTGAGTATCTTCATAACGGCCGGATTTCGTTGTGGTTGAGCCGAAAACCGGCCAATCTCAAGCTTTCCCTAAGTTCTGCCCAATCCTCCATCAAATACCCTTGTACCGGTGTGACCCAGACCGCACCATGAGGCTTCCTTGCTGGTGAGAGGGGGTCACGATGGAGAATCCATGGGGACTGACCGGCCCGGAGTTCTTGCAGTTGTACGCCATCGGCCTGGTGGTGGCGCTGGTGCTGGCGGGGTGGATCCGGATCGCCGGACGGCGGCCGGATCCCACCGCGGCCACCAGGCCGGGTGAGCTGACCGACGTCGAGCTCGCCTTCCTGGTCGGGGGCGCGCCACGGGCGGTGGAGACCGCGGTCGCGGCGCTGCTGGAACGGGATGTGCTGCGGGCCTCGCGTGGGGGCTACGTGAGCGGCACCGGCCCACTCCGGACCACGGATCCGCTGGCCCGCGCGGTGTGCGACTACACAGGGGACACCGGCCGGCGCACGCTGCAACTGCTGGTGGACCGGGTCGCGGACAGCCAGGCCGCGGCCGATGTGGGCGCGCGGCTGGCCGACCGGGGGCTGCTGGTGCCGCCGGAGCGGTTGCCCGGCATGGGTTTGCGCTCCGCGCTGCCGCTGATCGGGCTCGGCGTGATCGGCCTGTGGCGGGCGATCGACGGTGGCAGCCAGGGTTACCCGGTCGGGTACCTGATGCTGTTCCTGCTGCTGACCGGGCTGCTGGCGGGCTTCGCCGCCTGGCTGCCGGTGGCCTGGCGCACCCAGGCCGGTGACGCCGCGGTCGAGCAGGCGATGCAGTCCACTTCGGACAGTGCGGCCAGTCTCGTTGCGCGGCAAGGCGTTTCGGGCTACCCGGATGCCCGGGTGCGCACGGCGCTGCTGAGCCATTCGGCCCAGCTACAGACTCAGCGCGACCTGAAGGCGGCCCGCGGCGGCCGCCGGGGGTCCCGTTACGACAGCAGCGGCTCCTACGCCGGGTACGCCGGCGGGTTCGCCGCCGGGGGCACCATCGGCGACGGTGGCGGCGGGGGCGGCGGTGGCGGTGGCGGCTCGAGCTGTGGTGGCGGAGGGGGTGGTTGTGGCGGCGGTGGCGGCGGCTGACGCGCTACCGTCGCCCCAACCAAGAGCGACACGAGGTGGGCGATGACCGAGACGTGGGGCCTGACCGGGCCGCAGTTCCTGCTCCTGTACTGCCTGGGGCTGGTTGTCTCGATCGTGGTGGCGGTCTGGGCGCGCCGGTCGGTCCGGCGCGCCGAGATGGCCCCCGGTGCGGGGCGGCTCAGCGCGGACGATGTGGCCTACCTCGCCGGCGGCGGGGCCCAGGTGGTCTTCACCGCGGTGGCCAGGATGCTGGAGGCGGGCAGCCTGCGCGCCGCCAGGGGCAGCTGGCTCAGCGTCACCGGCCTGACCGCGCGGCACCCACTGGACCAGGCGATCCTGGCCGAGCTGAACTCCAGGGCTAACCCGGCGGCCACGCTGGGCAGCCTGCGGGCGAAGTTCGAGGATCACCCGCTGGTGGGACAGGTGCGCAACCGGCTGGAGACGCTGGGCCTGGTGGTCTCGCGCAGGCAGCAGTGGCAGGCCAGGCTGCGCGGGGCGGCGGCCTTCGCGGTGCTGTTGCTCATCGGCGTGGTCCGGGTGGCCGACGGCACCGGCAACGGCAGGCCGGTCGGCTACCTGGTCTGGCTGCTGGCGCTGACCGCGGTGCTGGCCCTGATCGCGTTGCTGGCCAAGGTCAACCGGCTCACCCAGGCGGGTGTGCGCACGCTCACCCAGTTCCAGACCACCGTTCGCCGCGAACCGAGGGCGGACAACAACGACCAGCTGGCCCTGCTCGGCGGCGCGGCGATGCTGGTCGCGGTCGGCGGACTCGCGGCCTTCCCGGACGACGAGGTCAGCAAGGTGCTGGCGCTGCCGGCCTCGGGCGGCGGCTCGGCCGGCGGTTCTTCCTGCTCCGGCAGCAGTTCCTCCTCCTCGTCCTGTTCCTCCTCCAGCAGCAGCGGTGGCAGCAGCTGCGGCGGTGGCGGGGGCGGCTGCGGGGGCTGATCCCGTTACACCACAACGGCACCTGGGGGTGGCGACATGCACGACACGTGGGGCCTGACGGGCCCGGAGTTCCTCGGTCTGTACGCACTGGCGCTGATCGTCACCGTCGCGGTGGCCATCCGCCGCCGCCTGTCCGCGCGCAAGCTCACCAGCGCGCACCCGCGCACCCCTGAGCTGACTGTGGACGAGGCCGCCTACCTCTCCGGCGGCACCCGCCGCCTGGTCGAGGCAGCCATGGCCCGGCTGGTCGCCACCGACGCGCTGCGGGTCAGCCGGGGCGCGCTCCCGGCGGCCACCGGCAAGCAGGCGGAGTCCATGGTCGACAGCCGGGTGCTCACCGCCGTGCGGGACCGCAAACCGGCCGACGGCCTGGAAGCCGCGACCAAACAGCTGAACCGCTCCGCCGAACTGGGCGAGCTGCGCCAGCGCCTGATCCAGGCGAACCTGCTGGTGCACCCGGAACGCGCCCGCACGGCCCGGCTGTCCGCCGCCGCCTGCTTCGCACCGGTCGCGCTGGTCGGCGCGCTCCGCCTCGCCGACGGCGTCAGCAACGGCAAACCCGTCGGCTTCCTGGTCTTCCTGCTGATCCTGACCGCCGCCCTGACCCTGGCCGCCGCCCTGGTCCCCGGCCCCAAGGCCACCACCCTCGGCCACCGCGCGCTGGAACGCGCCCGCACCGAGGCCGCGCGCAGGCGCTCGGACAACACCCTGCTCAACACGGCAGGCTCGGTGGTGAGCGCCGAAGTGCTGTTCCTGGTGGCGTTCCACGGAATGAGCTCTCATCCCGACTCCGCCATCGCCGCGGGCCTGGCCCCCGACACCGGCGGCGCGGGCGGCGGCAGCAGCTGCGGCTCCGGCGGCGGAGGGAGCGGCGGCTGCGGTGGCAGCAGCGGCGGAGGCGGCGGGGGGTGCGGCGGATGACCCGGATCCCGCGCCTGGGCGTCGGCATCGGCTGGCGCCCGGAGATCGACCTGACCGTGGAACGCCTGCCCGAGGTCGACTTCGTGGAGGTGGTGGCCGAGAACCTGTCCGGCCCCACCCTCCCGGAGTCCCTGGAAATCCTGCGCGCCAGAGGAGTCCCCGTCCTCCCGCACGCGGTGACCCTGTCCCTGGGCGGCGCGGACCCCGTTGTGCCCCAACGAGTCCACCACCTCGCCACGATCGCCGAACGCCTGGGCGCCCCGCTGGTGAGCGACCACGTGGCCTTCGTCAGGGCAGGCGGCATCGAGGCGGGCCACCTGATGCCCGTCCCGCGCACCAAGGACGCGCTGGATGTGCTGTGCGCCAACGTGAAGGACGCCCAACGCGACCTGCCGGTCCCGCTGGCGCTGGAGAACGTGGCCGCCCTGATCGACTGGCCGGACAACGAGCTCACCGAGGCCCAGTTCCTCACCGAACTGGCCGAGCGCACTGACTGTCTCCTGCTGGTGGACGTCGCCAACCTGCACGCCAACAACCTCAACCTGGGCACCGACCCGGAAGAGTTCCTCACCACCCTGCCCCTGGAACGCCTGGCCTACGTGCACGTCGCGGGCGGCACCACCGAACACGGCCTCTACCACGACACCCACGCCCACGCCGTCCCCCAGCAGGTCCTGGACCTACTCGCCGACCTCTGCGCCCGAGTCCACCCACCCGGCGTCCTCCTGGAGCGAGACGACGCCTACCCCCCGGACGCCGAACTCGCCGCCGAACTGGCCGCCATCCGCGCAGTGGTCGAGGCCCCCCGATGACCGACCCCCGCACCCGCCTGGCCGCCGCCCAGTCCACCCTCCTGCACGCCCTGCTCGCCAACGGCCCAGCCCCCACCGGCTTCAACCCCACCCGCCTCCAAGCCCAGTCCCAGGCCCTGCGCGCCAAACGCCGCCGGGTCACCGCCGCCCTGCGCCCCGATCTGCCCGAGCGACTGGGCGAGCGGTTCCGCGAGCTGTTCGACGCGTATGCCGCCGCATACCCACGGCGAGAGGGCGTCGGCGCCCGCGCGGACGCGAACGCTTTCGCCGACTGGCTGGTCGCAGAAGGCCGCCTCCCCAAACCCCGCCGCCGCTGGTGGCCCCGCCCCCGCCGCTGACCACGAACGCCACAGCCCCGGTTGGGCGACCCCCGCTTGACCCCAAAAAGTGTGAGTGGTTTATTACTCACATGGGCGAAACGGGTCGAGTGCTGTCAACGGCGGACGAACGACGAGAAACCGTGCTGCGGACAGCGGTAGGAGCGTTCGCGGCCAAGGGCTACTACGGCACCACGACCACCGAGGTCGCCAAGCTCGCAGGCATCTCCCAGGCCTACATCTACCGCCTGTTCCCGAACAAGGAAGCACTGTTCGTGGCAGTGGTCGAACGATGCTTCAACCAGATCAGGGAAGCACTGACCCGGGGCGCGACCGCGACCCAGGCCAGCGCACCGGAAGTGGTGCTGAGCGCCCTGGGCGCCGCCTACGCCCGCCTGGTCACCGACCGGGACCTGCTGCTGGTGCAGCTACACGCCCAGGCCGCGGCGGCCTCGGACGAGACCGTGCGCGCGGCGGTGCAAGCCGGGTACGCGCGGCTGGTGGAGTACGTGCGCAGCGTGTCCAACGGAACGGACCACCAGGTCCAGCAGTTCTTCTCCCGGGGCGCGCTCTGTCATCTGGTGGTGGCGATGGGCGCTGAGGGCGTGGACGCGCCGTGGGCGAACACGCTGTCCGAAGGCATTCGCCACTACTGACCAGCCAGCTCCACGCCCCCCGGCCACCCAAGCACCCCTCGGCCAGCCGGCACTCCCTGACCGATCGACCCTCCCGATCGCCGGACGCCGCCGACCGCCCGCTCTCCGATCACCGGACACTGCCGATCGCCCCCTCCCCGACCGCCCCTCCCGACCGACCGCCCCACCGAACGATCCACACCCTAACCGCTCCAAATCAGTGAGTGATCGACCACTAAATGACTGCCCCAGTGAGCGATCAACCAGTAAGCAGGCCAGATTAGTGAGTGATCGACCACTCATCGCCTCGCGGGACCGACACCGGCACGGCACGGGCACGGGCACCGGTGCCAGCATGGCGGGGCAGGACGAGGCGGGGCGAGGCGGGGCAGCACACGGCACGGCGAGGCGGGGCAGGGCAAGGCGGGGCAGGGCAAGGCGGGGCAGGGCGGGGGCGGGGCAGGGCGGGGGCGGGGCACCGGCGCGGCACCAACAGCGCCAGCACGGGCACGGGCACGGGACACCCGGGCCTCAGAGACCAGGGCAATGAGTGATCGACCACTCAATGATTGCCGCCATCGACCGAACCTGCTCGGCAGCTAAACCGCATCACCGATCAAGCCCACGTCAGCATCCACCAGGCCGACTCCATCAGTCGGCCTTCATTTCGCCACAAGAGTGAGTGATCAACCACTCACACCAAGCCACTCACACCAAGGGAGCCCCACCATGACCACCCCGCCCTACCTGACCGGCCACTACACCCCCGTCGCGCACGAGCACACCGTCACCCAGCTCACCACCCGCGGCACCCTTCCGCCCGAGCTCACCGGCCGCTACTTTCGCAACGGCCACAACCCCAAACCCGGCGACACCCCCACCCACTGGTTCACAGGCGCCGGCATGGTGCACGGACTCCGGCTCCGGGCCGGGCGAGCCGAGTGGTACCGCAACCGCTGGGTCCGCACCCCGGCCCTCGACGGCGCGCCCTACCAACGAGCCGACGGATCGGTCGACCTCACCGCGAGCGTCGCGGGCACCCACGTCATCGAGCACGCCGGGCGCATCCTCGCGCTCCAGGAAGCGAACGTGCCGTTTGAGTTGTCGGGGGAGCTGGAGACCTTGGGGGCGTTCGACTTCGGGGGGCGGTTGCGGACGGCGATGACCGCGCATCCCAAGGAGGATCCGGTCAGCGGGGAGTTGCACTTCTTCGGGTATTCGCCCGTTCCGCCGCATCTGACCTACTACGTCGCCAACGCGGCGGGGCACATCACCCGGGCGGTCGTGGTGGACGGGGCGGGGCCTTCGCTGATGCACGACTTCGGGCTGACCCGGGGGCATGTGCTCTGGCTGGACCTGCCGGTGGTGTTCGATCCGGCCGAGCGGTCCGGCATTCCGTACCGCTGGAGCGATGACTACCAGCCGCGCATCGGGGTCATGCCGCGGGTGGGCGAGCCCGTGGTCACCTGGTTCGAGGTGGCGCCCTCGGCGCTGCTGCACGTCGCCAACGCCCACGAGGACGCCGACGGGCGGATCGTGCTGGACGGGCCGCGCTACGACCGGGCCGCGTGGGAGTCCTCGTGGAAGTGGTGGGTCGGCGCGCCTGGGCATCCCTCGGTGCCGTTGGTCGGTTCGGTCCGGCATCGGTGGGTCTTGGATCCGGTGACCGGGGTGGCGAAGGAGGAGCGGGTGGATGATCTGGTGACCGAGTTCCCGACCATCAACGAGGACTTCGCGGGGGCGGCGACGCGGTTCGGGTACGCGGTGGCGATGCCGGGTGCGGGGCTGGAGCAGTACGCGGTGGTCAAGTACGACGATGCCACCGGTGGGCGTCAGGTGCTGCCGCTGGGACCGGAGCGAATGCCTGGCGAGGCCGTGTTCGTGCCGGCCGAGGGTGGCGGCGCGGAGGATGACGGGTATCTGCTGACCGTGGTCAGCGACCTGCGGCGGGACAACTCCGAGCTGCTGGTGCTGGACGCCCGTGATCTGGGCGCCGCGCCGGTGGCGGTGGTCGAGCTGCCGCACCGGGTGCCCTCGGGCATCCACGGGTCCTGGATTCCGGATCGGGACTGAACGCTCAGGCGGCGGCCAGGGCCCAGCCGGTGACGAACGGGCTGACCCGGCGGGTGGCGATCACCGTCAGGCCGGCCAGGGCCGCCGCCCGCCGCCACTCCTCGCTCGGGTAGAACTGCCAGGCGCCCGGTCCGAAGACCGCCAGGGTCCTGGCGTTGCGGTGCTGTTCGATGAGCACCATCCGGCCGTCCGCGCTGAGCAGCCGCCGCGCCTCGGCGAACAGGGCCTCGCGTTCCCTGGGTTCGCGCAGCTCGTGGGCGGCGAAGACGGCCAGCACCACGTCCACCGAACCGGGCCTGCCGGGCAGCGACTCCGGGCGGGCCGGGACCACCCGCACCGTCTCCGGGCGGAGCAGGCTGACCACGGCCCGCCGGTGCGCGATCACGTCCACCACCAGGCCGCGGGCCGGGGCCAAGACACTGCGCAGCGCGGGGACCGACTCGTCGACCCCCGCGGTGACCAGCAGGAAGCGGCGCAGGTGCAGGGGCAGCAGCTCGTGCAGCCAGCGCCAGCGTTGCAGCTCGGCGCCGCGCCGCAGGCTGACCGCGGTGGCCAGCCTGGCCAGGGCGAACCAGGTCGCGCCGACGAGAGCCGTCCAGGCTCCCGCGGCGGCGGCGACGCGAACTGCCTTGCGCATGAGCACTTTCCAGGACTACGGCAGGTTGGCGATCAGGTCGGCGACCGGCATCCGGGTGCCGGTGTAGAACGGGATCTCCTCCCGCACGTGCAGCCGCGCCTCGGTGCCGCGCAGGTGCCGCATCAGGTCGACGATCCGGTGCAGCTCATCGGCCTCGAAGGCCAGCACCCACTCGTAGTCGCCGAGGGCGAAGGAGGCCACCGTGTTGGCCCGCACGTCCGGGTAGTCGCGGGCCTCCTTGCCGTGGTCGGCCAGCATCTTGCGGCGTTCCTCATCCGGCAGCAGGTACCACTCATAGGACCGCACGAACGGGTACACGCAGATGAACTTGCGCGGGTCCTCACCGGCCAGGAAGGCCGGGATGTGGCTGCGGTTGAACTCCGCGGGCCGGTGCAGCGCCACGTTGCTCCACACCGGGGTCGAGGCGCGGCCGAGCGGAGTGCTGCGGCGGAAGCCGTTGTAGGCCGCCTGCACCTGCTCGATCTCCTCGGCGTGCCACCAGATCATGAAGTCCGCGTCGGCGCGCAGCCCGGCGACGTCGTACACGCCACGGACGACAACGCCCTTGCCCGCCAACGACTCCAGGTACTCGGAGGTGGCCTGGGCCGCCTGTGCGCGGTCCTCGGGCAGCACGCCCTGCTGGATCCGGAAGACCGACCACATGGTGTACCGGATGGTGTCGTTGAGTTCGTTGTAGTTCAGCCGCGCCATGTCCCCATACTCGCACCAGTCGGGCGACGGGCGACGGCCAGGTGAGTGGCGACACGGGTCGCCGCGGCCTGCCCGGTCGCGATGCACGCCGGAATCCCCACCCCGTGCAGGCTCGCGCCCGCCACCGCCAGCCCCGGCACCTCGCCGACGGCGGCCTCGATCGCGGCCACCGTGGCGGTGTGCCCGACCGCGTACTGCGGCAGTCCGCCGCCCCAGCGCCGTACGACCGCGTCCACCGGCTCGGCCCGCACCCCGGTCAGCTCGGCCAGGTCGGCGCGCACCGCGGCGATCAGCTCGGTGTCCTCGCGTTGCAGGGTCTCGGCCTCGCCGAAGCGGCCGACCGAGGCGCGCAGCAGGGTGCCGCGCTCGGCGAAGTGGCCCCACTTGCGGCTGGAGAAGGTGAACGCCTTGGCGGTGAACGGCGTGCCGTCGGCGTGCCGCTCGCCCACGGCCAGCAGCACCCCGGAGGCGGCGGGCAGCTCGGCCCCTTCGGGCAGCGCGAAGGCCACCACGGCCATCGAGGACACCTCGATCCGCGCGTAGGCGGCGGCCGCCGCCGGCACCTCCTCGGCGAGCAGCTTGCGCGCGGCCGGGGCCGGCACGGCCAGCACCACGGCGTCGGCGTCCAGGAACTCCGGGCTGGCCGCCGAGCCCAGCTCCAGCCGCCAGCCCTCGGGCGTGCGGCGCAGCCCGCGCACGGTGACGCCGAGCCGCAGCTCCGCGCCGGAGCTCTCGGCCAGCCGCGCCACCAGGTCGGCCATGCCGCCGGTCAGCGCGCCGAACACCGGCGGCCGGGTCTCCCCCGGCTTCAGTCCCGGCCCGAGCACCTTGGCGGCCGCCGCGGTCAGCGAGCCCGCACCCTGTTCCAGGGCGTCGACCAGCGGCGGCATGGTGGCGCGCACGCCGAGCCCGGCCGCGCGGCCCGCGTACACCCCGCCGAGCAGCGGTTCGGCCAGCCGGTCCACCACTTCAGCGCCGAAGCGGGCGCCGAGCAGGTCGGCGACCGGCACGTCCCAGTCCGGGCCGTCCGGGCGCAGCGGCGGCAGCTCCGGCTCGGCCATCGCCTTGGCGAAACCGTCCGGGCTGAGCACCTCGCGCAGGACGGCCGGGTCGGCGGGGACACCGAGGAAGGTGCGCGGCGGCAGCCCCCTGGTCGCCCCGCCCGCGTGGATGGTCGGCGCGGCGCGCAGCGGGTGCCGCAGCTGCTCGCCAAGGCCCAGCTCGGCGACCAGCTCCATACCTTCGGTGCGGCGGGTGACGAAGGCCTCCGCGCCCACGTCCACCGGCGCGCCGGCCAGCTCCTCGGTGCGCAGCTTGCCGCCGAGCCGGTCGGTCTGCTCCAGCACGGTCACCCTGACCTGCTCGCCGAGCAGGCCGCGCAGCCGGTGCGCCACGGTGAGCCCGGCGATGCCGCCGCCCACCACCGCGACCCGCTGCGGCGCGGTGGTCATGGCCGCAGCTCGTGCACCAGCTCGACCGCGCGGGTGATCTTCCCGGGGTCGGTCTCGGGCAGCACGCCGTGGCCGAGGTTGAAGATGTGCCCGGCCGCGGCCCTGCCCTCGGCGCCGATCCGGTTGATCTCGCGCGCGAGCACGTCCTCGCCGCTGAAGAGCACGGCCGGGTCCAGGTTGCCCTGCACCACCGGGGCCGGCAGGTCGGGCCGGGCGCTGGTCAGGCGGCGGACCGCCTCGTCAAGCGGCACCCGCCAGTCCACGCCGACCACGTCGTTGCCCGCCTCGCGCATGGCCACCAGCAGCTCGCCGGTGCCCACGCCGAAGTGGATCCGCGGGATGCCGGTCTCGGCCAGCCCCGCGAAGACCTTGGCCGAGTGCGGCAGCACGAACTCGCGGTAGTCCCGCTCGGAGAGCGCGCCTGCCCAGGAGTCGAACAGCTGTACCGCGTCCACGCCCGCGTTGACCTGCACGGTGAGGAAGTCCAGCGCCATGTCGGCGAGGTGGCCCAGCAGCGCGTGCCAGGTGGCCGGTTCGGAGTGCATGAGCGCCTTGGTGCGCTCGTGGTTGCGGCTGGGACCGCCCTCGATCAGATAGGAGGCCAGCGTGAACGGCGCGCCGGCGAACCCGATCAGCGGCGTCTCACCCAGCTCCTTGGTCAGCAGCCCGATCGCCTCGGCGACCGGCTGGACCTGCTCGGCGGCCAGGCTGGGCAGCTTGTCCACGTCGTGGATCGAGCGCACCGGGTTCGCGACCACGGGGCCGGTGCCGGGCACGATGTCCAGGTCCACCCCGGCCGCGGCCAGCGGCACGACGATGTCGCTGAACAGGATGGCCGCGTCGACCCCGTGCCGCCGGACCGGCTGCATGGTGATCTCGCAGACCAGCTCCGGCATGAAGCAGGAGCGCAGCATCGGAATGCCCTCGCGGACCTTCCGGTACTCCGGCAGGGATCGGCCGGCCTGGCGCATGAACCACACCGGGGTCCGGCTCGGCGTGCCGCCACGCGCGGCGACCAGCAGTGGAGCTTGGGGAAGGTCCCGGCGCGCCGGGACCTGGGCAGCGGTAGTCATCTCGGCTCCCATGTTGCCACGGGTTGCGCAAGGCGTTCGCGCGGCTCCGGCGTGCCTCCCGCCGCACCCGCCCGGCGCGGCCTAGAGTTCGCCAACGTGACCGGGATATCGGGTGAACCCGAGGTGTTCCGGCAGGCTGTTGCCGCGTTGCGGTCGATGCATCCACGACCTGAGGTCGAGCTGGGCGAGGTCCGTGCCCCGCAGCGTCTCGCCCCGTGGAGCTTCGCCCTCAGCGCCGAGGCCAACGGGCCGGCCGGGGAGCTGGCCACGGGCCGGTTGGTGCTGCTGCACGATCCGGACGGGGCCGAAGCCTGGGACGGGGTGCTGCGACTAGTGGCCTACGTCCGGGCCGAACTCGACACCGAGCTTGCCGCCGACCCACTGCTACCCGCGGTGGGCTGGTCGTGGCTGACCGAGGCGCTGGAGCTCTCCGGCGCCGCCTTCACCGCGCTCGGCGGCACGGTCACCCAGACCTCCTCCGCCCGCTTCGGCGACATCTCCGGCCCGAGCAGCACGCACGACCTGGAGCTGCGCGCGTCCTGGACGGCTCGGGACACGGAGCTGGCCGCGCACGCGGAGGCCTTCTGCGAGCTGCTCTCCAGCGCGGCCGGGCTGCCACCGGTGGGCATCGCGATGATCAGTCAGCGCAAGGGCGACTGACTGACCACCGCGACCACTCGGGCGGCTCAGCGGTTCTGGCGGAGCTCCGCGGCGACCTTCTCGGCGGCGTCCAGCACGCGCAGGACGTTGCCGCCGGCGAGCTTGGCCAGGTCCTGCTCGGACCAGCCGCGGTCCATCAGGTCGGCGAACAGCTCCGGGTACCTGGAGACGTCCTCCAGGCCGTCCGGGAGCTCTGAGGTGCCGTCGTAGTCGCCGCCGATGCCGATGTGGTCGATGCCGGCCACCTCGCGCGCGTGTTCCAGGTGTGCGACCACGTCCGCCCTCCTCGCCCGGCGCACCGGGTCGGCCGAGACGAAGGCGGGCACGAAGGTGATCATGCACACGCCACCCTTGGCGGCCAGCTCGCGCAGCACGTCGTCCGGCACGTTGCGGACGTGGTCGGTGACCGCCCGGCAGGAGGAGTGGCTGAAGATCACCGGGGCGGCGCTGGTCTCCAGCGCGTGCCACATGGTGCTCGGTGCGACGTGCGAGAGGTCGACCAGCATGCCGAGCCGGTTCATCTCCCGCACCACCTCTCGGCCGAAGTCGGTCAGCCCACCCGCGGCGGGCTGGTCGGTGGCCGAGTCCGCCCACGGCGTGTTGTCGTTGTGGGTGAGGGTCAGGTAGCGGACCCCGAGGCGGAACAGCGCGCGCAGCGCACCGAGAGACTCCCCGATGCAGTGGCCGCCCTCGGCGCCGAGCAGGGAGGCGATCCGGCCGTCGGCGAAGGCGGACTCCACCTCGGCCGCCGATCGAGCGAGCCGGAGCTGTTCGGGGTACCGTTCAACCAGCTCGTGAACCAGCTCGACCTGTTCCAGCACCGCCGTCACAGCGCGATGCTCGAGAAGGTGGCACGGCACGTAGACCGACCAGAACTGAGCGCCCACCCCACCGTGGCGCAGCCGGACGAGGTCGGTGTGCAGACCGGGTTGCTCGACGGTCAGCTCGATCGCAGCCACCTCCCCGCCCGATTTGTCCCGGATCGCCCACGGCAGATCGTTGTGCCCGTCGACGAGCGGAACCCGCCGGAGAAGCTCGCGCGAACGGCCTAACGACCCCTCGGTCGGCATAGTGCAAATCCTTCATGTCGTTTGTGTACGGCTCGGCGTTAACCACCATCCGAGGGACCGCCCGATCGTGTGATCAGACCACGTCAAAGTGACAACCCGATCGGGACAGATACCCAATTGATCGTCCCACTGACCCGCTTGGGCGGCTACGCTCCTCCCGACGACACCACTTTCGGTCGATCGGTGGCGCGGCCGATCGGTCGAAAGTCCCGGTGCCGGTCGGGGGGCACGACCGACTCCAGGGAGGTAGTGACGTGGCTGCCGTCGGCTTAGGACAGGCCGTTCGAACCACGCCAGCCGGCACTTTGCCGGCGAACATGGTCCCGCACCCGCGGGAAGAGCTGTTTTCGGTGCTGGTGGTCGATGACCACCCATTGCTGAGGGAGGCCATTGCGGCGCGACTGATGCAGATGGGAGCCGGCACGGTGCATGAGGCCGCATCGGTGGCCGAGGCGAGGGCGCGTGCCCTGGCCACGGGGCCGTGCGACCTCGCGATACTGGATCTCGGGCTTCCGGATGGAAGCGGCATTGACCTGGTCACGGAACTCCGTGCGCAGGGCTGGCCGCGCATCGTGGTCCTGGCATCCTCCGATGACCCGTACGCGGTGCGTGCGGCCTTCCAGGCAGGCGCTCAGGCCTACCTGCTGAAGTCCGCATCGCCGATGGTGGTCACCGACGGGGTGCGCAGGGTCCTCGAGGGCGGGGTCTACGCCGATCCGTCCGTGGCTCCGGTGCTTGCTGCCGGAACCAGGGTGCCCGGAACGGACAACACGCCGAGGGAACTCTCCGCGCGAGAGGTCGAAGTGCTGCAACTGGTAGCCGACGGCCGCTCGAACAAGGAGATCGGCGAAGCACTGAACCTGTCCGCGCTCACGGTGAAGTCTCACCTGTCGCGGATAGGGCGCAAGCTGGGAACCGGGGACCGGGCTCAGATGGTGGCGCTGGCCATGCGTGCCGGCGTTATCCGCTGACTCCTCAGCCGAGGGGGTCCGAAAGTCGCGGTCGGGTGCGTTGCAGAGCGCGGACACGCCCGGCACACGAAGTTCGGACCCCGTGACGACCGGGGTGTGGTTGGCCGGTACGGAAAGATCGGAAAGCGTTGGATCAGCCTCTGACCAGCAATTTCCGGTCGGCGCGCCGTGCCGGTCAGCCTACTTCAGTGGATCTCGACTGTCTGAGCGCACCGTTGACGCATAGGGTCACGGCCGTGGATGTAGGCCGAACCGCTGTCAACGACTCCGGTGAGCAACCAGAACTGACGTTGCTCACCACCCCCTCCGGTGGCGTGCCGCTCGTCATCGACACCGTCGATGGCGTAGGGCGGGCCGCCGCGATGCTGGCCGCCGGCACGGGGCCCTTCGCGGTGGACACCGAACGCGCTTCCGGATACCGGTACTCGCAGCGGGCCTACCTGGTGCAGATCCGCCGCGAGGGCGCAGGCACGGTGCTGATCGACCCGGTCGCGGTCAACGGCCGGGTGGAAGCGCTGGCCGAGGTGCTCAACCCCGCTGAGTGGGTGCTGCACGCCGCCAGCCAGGACCTGCCGTGCCTGCACGAGCTGGGGCTGCGCCCGGAGGTCCTGTTCGACACCGAACTGGCCGGCAGGCTGGTCGGCTTCGAGCGGGTCGCGCTGGGCGCCCTGGTGGAACGCCAGCTGGGCTTCCGGCTGGAGAAGGGCCACGGCGCCGCCGACTGGTCCCGCAGGCCGCTGCCCGCCGACTGGCTGGCCTACGCCGCACTGGATGTGGAGCTCCTGCTGGAGCTGCGCGCCTCCCTGGAGGCCGAGCTCATCGCCCAGGACAAGCTGGCCTGGGCGCTGGAGGAGTTCGAGGCGGTCCGCACCGCCCCGCCACCGGCCCCGCGCGCCGAACCCTGGCGCCGCACCTCCGGCATCCACCGCCTGCGCAGCCCGCGCCAGTACGCCGCGGTCCGCTCGCTCTGGCAGGCCCGCAACACCATCGCCCAGCAGCGCGACATCGCGCCGGGCCGGGTGCTGCCGGACTCCGCCATCGTCGAGGCCGCCCTGCACGACCCCACCGGCCACGCCGAACTGCTCTCCCTGCCGGTCTTCCGCGGCCGCGCCCAGCGCCGGATGGCCGACGTCTGGTCAGGCGCCCTGCGCGAGGCCCGCGAACTCCCCAAGTCCGACCTGCCGGACCCCTCCCCGCAACACGACGGCCCCCCGCCGCCCAACCGCTGGGCCGAGCGCGACCCGGTCGCCGCGGCCCGCCTGGGCGCGGCCCG